>CAZNIX010000194.1:0-8617 GCA_964573125.1 uncultured Thermoanaerobaculia bacterium | reverse complement strand
CCGCGCCCGCCGCCCGCGGCGTTCCGCTCGCGCTCCACCCGGTGGTCGGGGCGGCGCGGATCGCCGCGGTCGCGGGCGCGCCCGACCTCGCCGTGGTCGTCGCCTACGAGCACCACCTGCGCGTCGACGGCGCGCCCAACTACCCGCGGCTGGCCAAGCCCCGGCCGCCGGGCGCGGCGGCGCGCATCGTCGCCGTCGCCGACACCTGGGACACCTTGCGCAGCCGCGGCGGCGTCGATCCGGCCGCGGCGCTCGCGATGCTGCGCGAGCGCGCCGGCAGCTACCTCGATTCCGGATTGGTCGAGCTGTGGGCGACGCTGGTGGCCGCGCCGGGCGGGTGAGCTACGAGCGAAGCACCGCAGAGGCGCCGCGTCGCTTGCGGCGGGTCGCGCTCCCGGCTGTTCTAAGCTGGCGCCCGATGACCCCGCTCGCCCGCGCCGCCGCCGCCGAGCGCCTGGCCGCGCTGCCCGCGTTCGCGGGTGTGCCGGCCGCCGGCGTCGAGGCGCTGGTCGCGCTCGCCGCGCCGCGCCCGCTGCGCCCGGGCGAGCACCTGCTCGCCGCGGGCGAGCCTGCGGGCGAGCTCTACATCGTGCTCGACGGCCGGCTCAAGATGAGCCGGGAGCTCGCGAACGGGCGGAGTGTGCTGCTCGCGCTGTTCGGCCCCGGGGAGGCGGTCGGCGTGGCGGCGGCGCTCTCGGGCGGGTCGGCGGACGCAACGGTCGAGGCGCTCGAGCCGTCGCTCTGCCTGGCGGTGCCGCGCGAGCGGCTGCTCGCGGCGTTCGCCGCGCGGCCGGATCTGATCGCCGAGCTGCTGCCGCCGCTCACCCGCCAGTTCGTCGAGTGCCGCAACTGCATCGTCGAGTCGATCCACCTGCGGGTCGAGCGCCGGTTCGCCACGCTCTTCCTCAAGCTCGCCGACTCGACCGGCCGGCCGGCCGACGGCGGCACCCTGGTGCCGATCGCGCTCTCGCGCCAGGAGCTGGCCGACATGACCGGCACCGCGATCGAGACCGCGATCCGCGTGATGAGCCGCTGGCACCAGCAAGGCACGCTCGAAACCCGCGCCGACGGCTTCCTGCTGCGCGAGCGGGCGGCGCTCGAGGCGATCCTCTCGGACGGCGGGCTGTGACCGCCCGGCTCGTCACCGGACTCAACGGGCCTGCAAGCCCGCAGAAGGTGCGGAAAGTCACGCCAGAACGTGTTCCCGGGTCCTTCCGACTCGTCGCTCGCGCCCATACCGTGGTGGGAACCACCGTGCTAAGGTCGAGTCATGAAGGTCGAGAAGATGAGAATCTCGATGGACCCGCGGCTCGGCGACGACGTGAGAGCTGCCGCCGCCGAGGCTCATGTGAGCGTGTCGTCCTGGCTGGCCGACGCGGCGGCCGCCCGGCTGCGGCAGCAGGCGCTGGCGGCGGTGCTTGCCGACTGGCAGGCCGAGCATGGCCCCATCACGCCCGCAGAGCTGGCGCGTGCGCGGGCGGAGCTGAGCTATCCCGATCGCGAGCGGTGAGAGTTGGTCCTGGACGCAGGCGCTCTGATCGCCGTCGACCGCGACGACCGCGCGATGATGGCTCGCCTGCTGGCGGCGCAGCTCCGGCTGGAGTAGCCGTTGCGCTCAGGCCGCCGCGGCCAGCACGCGGTCGCGGGCCGCGAGGCGGCGCCCGTAGCGGTGGCCGAAGGCGCGCCGGAGGGCGCCGAGCTTGAGTCGCTGCCAGGGGTAGCGGCGGGGCGAGAGCCAGCGGCACTCCTCGGGCAGCATGACCAGGCTGACGTGGACGTTGGGGGCGCAGCCGATCGGTAGCCCGCGCTCCATGCAGGCCTCGTAGAGGCGGCGGAAGACCGGCACCATCTGCTCGGTCGACGGCGGCTCGCGGTCGGCGAAATCGGTGCCGGCGAGCGGCCGGAAGACGCACACCGTCGGGATCGCGCCGGCCGCGGTGATCCAGTCGATCGCCGCGATCGACGACTCCGGCGGCTCGAGGCCGGCGATGATCTCGCCGTTGGTCACCCACGGCTCGCCGAGCGGCCCCTGGGCGCCGAGCCGGGCGCAGTAGCGGATCGCCGCCAGGTACCAGTCGAGCCCGTACTCGACGTGCTTGCCCGGGCAGGTGGCGCGGAAGATCTCGGGGTCGAAGATCTCGAAGCAGAACGACACCCGGTTGACCCCGATCGCGCGCAGGTGGTCGTAGCGCGACAGGTCCCGGTGGGGCGGCGTCTGGACCCCGACCAGCAGCCCCAGCTCGGCCTTGATCGCGCGGATGTAGGGCTCGAGGAGGTCGAGGTAGGTGTCGCCGTCGAAGTGGCCGGTGTTGAAGTCGACGTAGGTGATCCCCGACTCGCGGCGCGCGGCGCGCACCACCTCGAGCACCTCGGCGATCGACTTGTCGTCGGCGTCGTCGACCCCGAGGTTGAGGCCCACCGAGCAGAACTTGCAGTTGACCTTCGCCGGCTTCTGGGTCCAGAACTCGCACACCTTGGCCTGGTAGATGCCGAGGTAGGTGCCCTGGAGCGTCCCGATGCGGGTCATCGGCTTGCCGCTCGAGGTCGTGCGGTCGTACCAGCCGGGGCGGGGCGAAAGCCGCGGCCGGGCGACCGGCTCGCCGTTCCAGTGCAGCGTGTAGCGGGCGTCGCCGCCGTGCCCGTTGCCGCCCGGCTCGCGGTGCAGGGTGTAGGGGGAGCGCTGGGCGAAGCGCTCGCTCACCGGCACGTTGGTCCACAGCTCGCCGGGAAAGCCCGCGGCCGGGAGGATCAGCTCGAGCCCGCTGCCGAGCCCGGCGCGGGTGCGCAGGATCGGCCGCCCGCCGTCGTCCTCGACGAAGCACGAGTCGTCGAGCCGTACCCCCTGGCAGTAGAGATCGAGCTTGAGCAGCGCGGGATTGGAGCGCAGGGCGTCGAGCATCGGCCGTCCCTCCCGAGTTTCCAGACAGGCTAACCGTCGCCGGGGCGGGCGCGTATGACCGCGGTCATACGGCGGCCGTACTCGCCACCGGCGCCGGCACCGGCTCGAACACCGCCGAGAAGTGGCGCAGGGTGCGCGGCTGCTCGACGATGCGCACGCCGCCGATCGTCGCGCGCCGCGCGTGCACCGCGAGGATGACCTCGACCACGTAGTCGATGTGGCTCTTGGTGTAGACCCGCCGCGGCACCGCCAGGCGCACCAACTCGTGGTCGGCCCAGGTCTCGGCGCCGGTTTCCGGGTCGTGGCGGCCGAACATCACCGAGCCGATCTCGACCGAGCGGATGCCCCCCTCGAGGTAGAGCGCGAGCGCGAGCGCCTGGCCGGGGTAGGCCGAGCGCGGCAGGTGGGGGAGCATCGCCGCGGCGTCGAGGTAGATCGCGTGGCCGCCGGGCGGCTGGACGATCGGCACCCCGGCGGAGGCGACGTGCTCGCCGAGATAGCGCACCGAGGCGTGGCGGTAGCGCTGGTAGTCGAGGTCGAGCGCCTCGTAGAGGCCGACCGCGATCGCCTCGAGGTCGCGCCCGGCCAGGCCGCCGTAGGTCGGGAAGCCCTCGGTCAGGATCAGCAGCTCCTCCTCCTGGCGGGCGAGTACCTCGTCGTTGGTGCACAGAAAGCCGCCGATGTTGGCCATGCCGTCCTTCTTCGCGCTCATCGTGCAGCCGTCGGCGAGCGCGAACATCGCGCGCGCGATCTCGATCAGCGGCCGCTCGCCCCAGCCGGGCTCGCGGACGCGGATGAAGTAGGCGTTCTCGGCGAAGCGGCAGGCGTCGAGGTAGAACGGCACGCCGCGGCGGCGGCAGACCGCCGACGCCGCCTGGAGGTTCGCCATCGACACCGGCTGGCCGCCGCCGCCGTTGTTGGTCACTGTCATCATCGCGAACGGCACCCGGCCGGGGTTGTCGTCGAGCACCCGCTCGAGGCGCTCGAGGTCGATGTTCCCCTTGAACGGGTGCGGGGCGGCGAGGTCGGCGCCCTCCTTGCACGGCAGGTCGAGCGCGGTGGCGCCGGCGGCCTCGATGTTGGCGCGGGTGGTGTCGAAGTGGGTGTTGTTGGGCACCACCTGGCCGGGCCGGCAGAGGGTGGCGGCGAGGATGCGCTCGGCGGCCCGCCCCTGGTGGGTGGGGATGACGTGGCGGAAGCCGTAGATGTCCTCGATCGCGGCGCGGAAGCGGTCGAAGGACGGGCTCCCGGCGTAGGACTCGTCGCCGCGCATCATCGCCGCCCACTGCTCGGCGCTCATCGCGCCGGTGCCGCTGTCGGTCAGCAGGTCGATGATGATCGACCGCGCCGGCACCCGGAACAGGTTGTAGCCGGCCGCCGCGAGCACCCGCGCGCGCTCCTCGCGCGTGCTGATCGCGATCGGCTCGACCATCTTGATCCGGAACGGCTCGTAGATCGTGGCCACGGCGCACCTCCTCCGCGGGCGATCGTGTGCGGAGTGGAGAGCGGGCACAACACCCCGGCGGGTGGGCGGCCGCCGGCCGGCACCGCCCGGCGGAGGGGGAGGAGGGCTACAATCGCGGCATGGCAAGATCCCTCAGCCGCGACCCCGAAGGCCCGAGCCCCGAGACCACGCCGCCGCTGCCGAGCACCGGGCTGCTCAGCTTCTACGACCGGCTGCGCGCGCGCATCGTCGCCGCGGTCGAAAAGCGGGGGAGCCGGCTCGGCGCGGGGACGGTCAGGGCGCTGCTCCTGGTGCCCGACGTCTTCGTGCTGCTGGTGCGGATCGCGCTCGACCCCGCGGTGCCGGGCCCGGCGCGGGCGCTGGTCGGCGGCGCGCTCGCCTACTTCGTGCTGCCGCTCGACCTGCTGCCCGAGGCCGCGCTCGGCGGCCTCGGCTATCTCGAGGACCTGGTGCTCGCCACGACCGTCCTCGCCCACGCGTTCGGCGGCGAGCTGGAGCCCTACGCGCGCAAGCACTGGAGCGGCCCGGAGGACGTCCGCAAGGTGATCGCAGACGTCACCGGCGCCGGCCACTACCTGCTCGGCGCCAACCTCTACGGGCGGCTGACCCGGGCACTGGCGCGGCGCGGGGTGGAAGTGGTGGAGGAAGACGCGGAGTAGCCGGCCCCCGGACGGCGAAGCTCCGGCGTCGGCGCGGCGCAGAGATTCTCCGACAAGGCAACAAAGCTGGCCGGCGAGGATGCGCGCGCCGGGAGCTACGGCGCCGCCGCTTCGTCGCGGAGCGCCGAGAGGTCGCGTTCGAGGCGGGCGAGCGACTCGGGATCGAACGGGTCGTAGTAGCCGCGGACGCGGCCGGCGGCGTCGACCAAAACGAAGCGGTCGCTGTGGACGATCGCGAGGCCGGGGTCGGCTTCGCCCGGAACCGCGTCGACCCCGAGCTTGAAGCCGTCGCGGGCGAGCGCGCGCACCCCGGCCGGGTCGCCGGTCAGGAACCGCCACCGCGGCGAGGCGCCGTGCCGGGCGGCGTAGGCGGCGAGCACCTCGGGGGTGTCGTGCGCCGGGTCGATCGACACCGACACCAGGCGCACGCCCTCGGGCGGCAGCCGCCGGTCGAGCCGCGCCATCGCCGCGGTCATCCGCGGACAGGCGAGCGCGCAGCGCGTGAACACGAGATCGGCGATCCAGGGCGTGCCGAGCAGCTCGCCGCGCCCGACTGCCCGCCCCTGGTGGTCGATCAGCGCGAACGCCGGCAGCTCGCCGAGGATCGGCGGCGGCTCAGGCCGCCCGCGCCACCCCCGCAGCGCCGCCACGCCGACCAGCGCCAGCGCTGCCAGCAGCACGCCCCAGATCAGGCCCCGGCGCACCGGGCCGGCCCACTCACCCATTCCATCCCCCTTCAGACCTGGCTGGCCTCTCTACCGTGTGTGCCCGGCAAGGAGGTCCGGGTCGAGGGTGTCCCTCCCAGGGACGCCAGACCGCGCGCTCGACGGATCGTTTCGGAAGAGCGAGGCGGGAGTGCGCGCGGGCTGACGAGGCGCCGGCCGGCCGCAACCCGCACACAGAGAGCCGGCGCCGTGCCCTGGGAGGGACCCCCTCGACCCGGACCGGCGGTCCAACCGCCACTAAGGCGCCGCCCGGTCGGCCAACATCACCGCCAGGATCGCCGGCAGGTAGAGCACCGATACCAGCAACAGCCGCCGCGCCGCGGCGTGCGAGCGCGCCCGCCCGAACGCGATCGCGAAGCCGAAGAACGCGAGCGACAACGCCAGCGCGCCGAGGAAGTACACCGTCCCGGTCAGCCCGAGCGCCGCCGGCGCCAGGCTCACAGGTACCAGCGCCGCCGCCCACAGCATCGCCTGCCGCCCGGTCCGCCGCCCCTCGACGTCCCCGACCGAGATCATGGGGAAGCCGCCGCGGGCGTAGTCGTCGCGGTACATCCAGGCGATGGCGAGGAAGTGCGGGAGCTGCCACAGGAACAGGATCCCGAACAGCGCCCAGGCGCCGACCTCGAGGTCCCCGCGCGCCGCCGTCCAGCCCATGACCGGCGGCACCGCTCCGGGCACCGCGCCGACCACCGTGGCGAGCGAGCTGACCCGCTTGAGCGGGGTGTAGACGAAGAGGTACCCGGCCAGGGTCGCGGCGCCGAGGAGCGCGGTCAGGAGGTTGACCGCGAACGCGAGCTGCACGAGGCCGGTCAGCGCGAGCAGCACCCCGAGCGCGAGCACGGCGTCGGCGCCGATCCGCCCGCCCGGGATCGGCCGCTCGGCGGTGCGCCGCATGCGCGCGTCGAGGTCGCGCTCGAGCACCTGGTTGAGCGCGCCCCCCGCCATCGCCACCAGCACCGTACCGACCAGCGCGTGCGCGAGCAGCGCGCCGTCGATCGACCCCGGGCTCGCGAGCACGAACCCGGCCGCGCAGGTCACCGCGACCATGCCGGCGATCCGGCTCTTGACCAGCTCGGCGAGATCGGCGGCCAGCGCCCGCACCCCACCGCGCGCAGCCCCCGCCGGCACCGCCGCGGTGGGCGAGGGGGGCGGCACGCCGATCGGCTGGCTGGAGAGCGGCTGGGTCATGCTCGTCCGCGTGATCGGAGGGCGGGGAGCGGGTCGCTCCACGGGGAGCCAGTCTAGCAGGCGCCCTCGCCCGGTTGAGGCGCCGCACCCTACCGCGTACAATCCTCCGGGTCGCAGCAGCGAAGACACCGCCCCGCCGCCGCCCCCTTGCGGGCCGCGGCCGGGGCGGCTAGGATGCGCCGGCTTGTGACGTTCTTCACAAGCGACTCCCGGGTGCTTCGAGGCGACGCGATCCGATGGCCCAGCTCTTCCACCGGAGCACCAACCAGCTCTCCAAGGTCAGCATCATGCTGATCGCGGTCGGGCTGGGCGGGGCGGCGTGGGGCGCGGCCTGGTTCAGCGCCTCGGGCTACGTCACCGGCCAGGACGATGCGCTCAGCCAGCCGGTGCCGTTCTCGCACAACCACCACTTCGCCGGGCTCGGCATCTCCTGCCTCTACTGCCACACCTCGGTCGAGACCGCGGCGGTGGCGGGCATCCCGCCGATCGCGACCTGCAT
This sequence comes from uncultured Thermoanaerobaculia bacterium, assembly GCA_964573125.1. Lineage (GTDB taxonomy): Bacteria > Acidobacteriota > Thermoanaerobaculia > Multivoradales > JBCCEF01 > CAVSQV01. The sequence continues at coordinate 1,182 of CAZNIX010000194.1, read as the reverse complement.
GAACTGCCACAAGCAGATCTGGACCAACGCCGAGCTGCTCGAGCCGGTGCGCGCGGCCTACCGCTCGGGGGTGCCGGTGCAGTGGGAGCGGGTGCACGACCTCCCCGATTTCGTCTACTTCAACCACAGCGTGCACGTCGCGAAGGGGATCGGCTGCCAGTCGTGCCACGGCCAGATGGAGCGCATGCCGCTGGTCCACCAGGCCGAGTCGCTGACCATGAAGTGGTGCCTCGACTGCCACCGCGAGCCGGAGAAGTTCGTGCGCCCGCGGAGCGCGATCTACGAGTTCGACTGGCCGCCCCAGGGCTGGGACCAGACGGTCGAGGGGCCGCGCCTGGTCGAGGAGTACGGGATCGAGAGCCTGATCTACTGCTCGGTGTGCCACCGCTAGGCGCCGGAGCGGCGGAGCGGACGACGGAGAGAGCGAGCCGGAAGGGCATGGACATCCTGAGGATCCTGCGCGACGAGGAGGGGGCGGCGGCGTCCCCGGTGTGCCTCGACCTCGACGCCGTCCGCGCGAAGCTCGCCGCCGCGCGGGGCCGCGGCTTCTGGCGCAGCCTCGAGGAGTTGGCGGCGACGCCCGGGTTCGAAGAGCTCCTGTTTCGGGAGTTCCCCCGCCAGGCGGCGGAGTGGGTCGGCGGCGCCACCTCGCGTCGCCGCTTCCTCCAGCTCTCGGGTGCCTCGCTCGCGCTCGGCGGGCTCGCCGGCTGCGTCAAGCAGCCGCCGGAGAAGATCGTCCCCTACGTCGACAAGCCCGAGGCGATCGTCCCCGGCGAGTCGCTCTTTTTCGCCACCGCCGCCGTCCTCGGCGGCTACGCCACCGGGCTCCTGGTCGAGAGCACGATGGGGCGGCCGATCAAGGTCGAGGGCAACCCCGACCACCCGGCGAGCCTCGGCGCCACCGACCTCTTCGCCCAGGCCTCGATCCTCGACGTCTACGACCCCGACCGGATGCAGGCGGTGACCTGGCTCGGCCGCACCCGCACCTGGGACGCGTTCGTCGCCGAGCTGAACGCGCGGCTCACCGCCCAGGAGGCGCTCGGCGGCGCCGGGCTCGCGGTGCTCACGCCGGCGGTGACCTCGCCGACGCTCGCGGGCCAGCTCGAGGCGTTGCGCGGCCGGTTTCCGAGCATGCGCTGGCACGCCTGGGCGCCGGCGGGCCGGCTCGCCGCCACGGTCGCC
>CAZNIX010000193.1:272-8635 GCA_964573125.1 uncultured Thermoanaerobaculia bacterium | reverse complement strand
GTCGGCCTCGGCTACAAGCTGAAGATCGAGTCCCAGAACGAGGAGATCGAGCGCCAGGAGGCGCGGCTCTCCGAGCTCCAGCGCAAGATCCAGGAGGGGCGCGCCGCCGAGCGCGAGCTGCCGCAGTTCCGCGAGGCGGTACGCGCGCTCGAGGTCGAGCTCGACAAGCTGCTGCGCATCCTGCCCGCGCGGCGCAACACGCCGGAGCTGCTGCGCCGGATCCGCGCGCTGGTCGACCAGGGAGACTTCGGCTTCCGCCGCTTCACCCCCGGCGGCTTCATCGACCGCGACTTCTACAGCGAGTGGCCGATCAAGATCGACCTGACCGGCGACTACCACAACCTGGCGCTGTTCTTCGACCGCATCAGCCGGTTCTCGCGCATCATCAACATCGAGAACCTCAACGTCGGCGCGACGCCGGGGCCCGGCGGGCAGACGATCACCGCCAACTTCACCGCCAAGACCTTCATCTACAAGGAGCCGCCGGAAGAGGCGACCGACGGCGGCGGGACGCCGGAAGGGGGAGCGCAATGACGAGCAGACCGGAGCTCGCGCCGCGGTGGGCGGCGCTGGCCGTGGCCGCGGCGCTCGCCGCGGCGCCGGCGGCGGCGCAAGAGGGCGAGGAGCCGGCGGCGGGGGGCGGCGAGCAGCCGCAGGTCGAGGCCGAGCCGGGGTTCGAGACCGGCGAGGGGAGCTCGGAGATGGACGCCATCGACGAGATCCTCGAGGGCGAGATCGAAGTCCTCGGCGGCGCCGGCCACAGCTACGACCCGGGCGACCGCCGCGACCCGTTCCGCTCGCTGCTCGTCACCGGCGACTCGCGCCTCGATCGGGGCCCGCGTCCCGAGGGCGTTCCGGGCCTGCTGATCGACGAGCTCCGGCTCTCCGGCATCTACCGCACCGCGCAGGGTTGGGTCGCGCAGGTGCAGGCGGCGGCCAACGAGAAGGGCTACCTGATCAAGGAAGGCGACCAGCTCTACGACGGTGACGTCGTCTCGGTCACCCGCGACGAGGTGGTCTTCCGCCAGATCGTCCGCGACCCGGCGGCGCTGAAGCCGTTCCAAGAGGTGACCAAGAGGCTCAACCCGTAGCCGGGTCGGGCCGGACTCCGAGCGCCCGACCAGGAGGCGAGTGCCATGGGAGAAGTCGTGAACCGTAGAACCCGGCAGTACCCGCGGCGGCTCCGCAGCGCGCCGGCGTTGATGCTGCCGCTGGCGCTGTGGGCGCTCGGCTGCGCCTCCACCCCCCCGGCGCCGGCGGATCCGAACCTGGCGGCGACCGCGTCGCCTTCGGCGCCCGCCGACCCGGCCGGCGCCGTCGCCATCCGCTCCGTGACCGTGGTCGAGCGCGCGCCCGAGGCGGCGGTCCTGGTCGAGGGGGACGGAGCCCTGGTCTGGACCGGCTACCGCGACGCCGAGGGGCGGCTGGTGGTCGAGCTGCCCGGCAGCGTCCCGGCGCCCGGGCTCGGCGGCAGGGTGGTCGGCGCCGGCATCGTCGCCGCCGTCGAGGTCGACGAGCAGGTGCGCTCCGGCCGGCCGCTGACCCGGCTCACCATCGAGACCTCGATCGCGGCCGAGCACGCGCTCAGCGGCGAGGGCGGGAGCCTCGAGATCGTCCTGCTGCCGACCGCCGGCGACGGCGAGCTGGCCTACGAGCCGCTGCCCGAGAGCGCGCGGGTGGCCGCCCCGCCGGTGGCGGTCACCCTCAACGGCGCCGGCGAGCTGGCGGCCCCGGCACCGGCCGGCCGCGCGCCGGCCGCCGACGCCTACGCGCGCGAGTACGCGGCCGCCGGCACGCCCGAGGAGCCGGTGGTGGCGCCGGTGCCGGCGGGAGCGCCGGCGAGTCGCCTGGCCGCGGTCGACGTGCTCCGAACCGCCCGCGGCACCGAGGTGCGCATCGCCGGCGACGGCGAGTTCCGCTACTCGACGTTCGTGCTCGACGATCCGCATCGCTTCGTCGTCGACCTGCTCGGCGTGATCAACCAGAGCCCGCGCTCGACCCTGCCGGTGGCGGCGGACGACGTGACGCGGGTGCGCGTCGCGCAGTTCAAGCCCGGCCCCGACCCGGTGGCGCGGGTGGTCTTCGACCTCGCCGCGCGCGCCGTGCCGCAGATCGAGCGCGGCCGCGACGCGTTGCTCGTCCGCTTCGGCGTTCCCGCCGCGGCGCTCGTCCTCCCCGAGCCGGCGCCGACCGGCTCCGGCGCCGAGAGCGACCGCCAGGTCGCCGCCCTCGGCGGCAGCGAGGCCGGCTTCCGGCTCGACGGCGACCAGGAGGAGCAGGAGCCGGTCGAGGAGATCGAGGAGAGCTCGCTCGCGCTCGCCGCGCTCGAGGCCGAGCCGCCGCAGGAGGCGGAGACCGGGGGCGCGGGGACGACCGCGACGGCGGTGGTCGAGGAGGCGGAGGAGCCGGCGCCGCCGCTGCCGCCCACGACGGCCGGCCTGCAGCCGACGACCACCGACCTCGAGGCCTTCCGGCGCCAGCAGGTGGCGATCGCCGAGCCGCCCGACGCCGCGGCCGGCACCCAGAGCTTCAGCCCGCAGACCGTCGGCGGCACCGAGCGCCGTTACGTCGGCGAGCCGATCACGTTCAGCCTCCGCGATGCCGACCTGGTCGAGACCCTACGCGCGTTCGCGGTGATCTCGGGACTCAACATGGTGATCCAGCCGGGGGTCGGCGGCACCGTCACCGTCCAGCTCGAGGACGTGCCCTGGGACCAGGCCTTCGAGCAGATCCTCAAGATCAACGGCCTCGGCTACGAGCTGGAAGGCAACGTCATGCGCATCGCCCCGACCTCGGTGCTCCAGGCCGAGGCCGAGCAGCGCCAGAGGCTCGAGCAGGCGCGGGCGCTGTCGGTACCGCTGCTGACCGTGATCAAGCGCCTGTCCTATGCCAACGCCGGTGCGGTCGCCGGCCTGCTGCAGGCGCGGGGCGGCGTGCTCAGCCAGCGCGGTTCGGTGATCATCGACGGGCGCACCAACACGCTGATCATCAAGGAGCTGCCGGCGGTGATGGACACCGTCATCGCGGTGATCGAGAACCTCGACATCGCCGAGCCCCAGGTGATGATCGAGGCGCGCATCGTCGAGACCCGCAAGAGCTTCACCCGCACGCTCGGGATCGAATGGGGATTCGACGGCACCGCTTCGCCGGTGACCGGCAACCCGACCGGCCTGGTGTTCCCGGCGACCGTCGACGGCGTCGGCGGGGTCAACCTGATCACCGGCGGCAACAGCGGTATCGTCAGCCTCGCTCTGGGCTCGCTCGCCGGCACCTTCAACCTCGACGTCACGCTCCAGGCGGCGGAGAACGAGGGCCTGGTCAACATCCTGTCGGCGCCCAAGGTCGCGACGCTCAACAACGAGCGGGCGGAGATCCAGAGCGGCTTCCAGATCCCGATCCAGACCGTGAGCAACAACACGGTCAGCGTGCAGTTCGTCAACGCCACCCTGCGCCTGTCGGTCACGCCGCAGGTGACCGCCGAGGGCACGGTGCTGATGGACATCAACATCCAGAAGCGCAACCCGGAGTTCGCGCTCCAGGTCGCCGGGGCGACCGCGGCCCCGATCTCGACCCAGGAGGCGCGCACCCGAGTGATCGTGCGCGACGGCGGGACCACGGTGATCGGCGGCATCTACGAGGTGAGCACCAACGAGGGCGAGGATCGGGTGCCCGGCCTGGCCAACATCCCGATCCTGGGTCACCTGTTCAAGAACCGGCGGCGCGAGGACCAGAACACCGAGCTGCTGATCTTCATCACCCCGCGGGTGATGCGGTTGTAGCGTCAGGAGGAGAACCACCACCATGTTCAAGGCCAACGGCGTTCTGCTCTGCCTCGTCGCGCTCCTCGCTCTGTCCGGGTGCGAGTCGCGCACCGACCGCAGCGAGGGCGGGGTGATCCTGTCGGTCTCCGATTTCGACGGCCTGCCGGTGCGCGTGTTCGTCAACGATTCGAGCGCGGTGCAGGTGGATACGATCACCATCCAGAACCTGCCCAAGGACCCGAACGCCGGCACCTCGACGCTGATGAACGTCGAGATGACCTCCTACGAGGTGCGCTACGAGCGGGTCGACGCCGGCACGCGCGTCCCGCCGCCCCTGGTCGAGGGGATCTTCGGCGTCGCGCCGGTCAACGGCACCACCGTCTACGACAACCTGGTGATCATGGGCGCCGAGCAGTTCCTCAACCCGCCGCTCGAAGACCTGTTGTTCATCAACGGCGGCATCGACACGGAGACCGGTTCGCGGGTGATCAAGCTGCGGTTCCGGCTGCGGTTCTTCGGCCGCACCCTCACCGGCGACGCGGTCTCCACCCAGCCGGCGACCTTCGACATCGAGTTCGTCCCCTGAGGGCTCCGACAGACGACACGGAAGAGGGCACCATGAGAGCACGCACCATCCCCCTCGCGATCCTGGCCCTGCTGCTGGCCGGCGCCGTCGTGCTGGCGCCCGCCTGCACCAGCGACTCGCCGAGCGAGCCCTCGCAGCCCACGCCGCCGCCTCCCGGAGGCGGCGGGGGCGCCTCGTTCGCGATCACCGTGACCGCCACCCCGGGCACCATCGAGGCCGGCGGCGCCGAGAGCGCGACCATCCGCGTCCAGGTGCGCCGGACCGACAACAACCAGCCGCCGCCCGACGGCACGACGGTGGTGGTCGCCACCACCGCCGGCGCCCTGGGGAGCCCGACCGGTCCGTCGAGCGCCGTCGTCGAGCTCGGCGGCGGTGTCGGCGCGATCCCGCTCTTCCCGCCCGCCGATCCCGGCACCGCGGTCGTCCAGGCCCAGCTCCAGGGGAGCGTCGGCCAGACCACCGTCGAGTTCGCCGAGCCCGACACCTTCTTCGTCGCGTTCGTCGAGCCGGCGGTCGGCTCGCCCCAGGGCGGCGACCAGGTGACCATCCGGGGCTCCGGCTTCGAGCCTCCGGTGCGCGTGCTGTTCGGCGCCGGCAACGCCCAGGTGCTGTCGGTGTCCTCGGGGCAGATCCGAGTGGTCACCCCCCCCTCGCCCGGCGCCGGCAACCAGCAGTCGGTGGTCGCCGTCTCGGTGACCATCAACGTCAACGAGGAGGAGGAGGCGACCGACACCCTGACCGGTGGCTTCACCTACTCGCCGGGCGGCAGCACCCAGGTGCCGGCGATCCTCTCGGTGACGCCGGGCTCGGGGCCCAACGAGGGCGGCACGCTGGTGGTGATCACCGGCGAGGGCTTCAACGCCCCGGTGCAGGTGATCTTCGGCACGGGCACGGCCGACAACTTCCAGGGCCAGGAGGCCGAGATCCAGTCGGTGACGTCCGGCCGCATCGAGGTGCTCAGCCCGGCCGCGCTCGGCTTCGGCCAGGACAACCAGAACCAGTCGGTGGCGATCCTGGTGCGCAACCTGACCAGCGGGCTGGCCACGGTCCGGCCGTCGGCCTTCCAGTACGGCACGCCGGTGCTGATCACCGCGGTCGGGCCGACGACCGTGCCCTTCTTCGGCGGCGTGCTGGTGACCATCCACGGCCAGGGCTTCGACGCCCCGGTGGCGGTGAGCCTGGGCGGCATCGGCCAGCCTCCGACGTCGGTGACCGGCACCGAGATCGTGGTCGCCACGCAGCCGATCGTCACCACCCAGTGCCAGGACGTCAGCGGCCCCATTTCGGTGACCAACATCGAGACCGGCGGCAGCGCGACGGCGCAGGGGTTGACCTTCACCTACCGGGTGGTCGCGTTCTCGCCGGAGATCTTCGACGTCGACCCGAACTCGGGCCCGCAGGCCGGCAACACGCTGGTGACGATCACCGGCGCCAACCTGCGCACGCCGCGCGTCGAGTTCGGCGGCCGGCCGGCGGCGCTGGTGTCGGTCGCGGCCGACGGCACCTCGGTGACCGTGCGCACGCCGTTCTTGCCCGACGAAGCGCTGCGCACCGAGGCCTGCGACGACAACATGGACGGCACCCAGGGGCAGCGCTTCCTGCCCACCGCGGTCGACGTCACGGTGATCAACCGCGACACCACCTGCGAGTTCACGTTCGAGGACGGCTTCGTCTACACCCCGGCCAACACCACCTGCCGCAACGACGTCGGTCCGCCGCCGCCGCCGCCGTAGTACGGCCGGCCGCCCGTCATCCGGTAGGTTCCTTCGAGGGGGGCTGTTCCAGCCCCCCTCGCCGTTCTTCTGGACGGACCGCGGCTCTGCTCCGTATACTCCCTTCGACATGAGACGCACGCCGTTGCCGAGCGCGCTCGCCGCCGCCTGCGTGTTTTTGGTCCTCGCCGCCCCGGGGTGCGACGAGGCCTCGCCGGTGGCGCCGCCGGGCACGACGCTGAGCGTGACCGCCACCCCGAGCCAGATCGGGGCCAACGGCACGTCGAGCATCCGGGTCACCGCGCTCAAGGGCAACGGCACGCCGGTCAACCCGGGCACGGAGGTGCGCCTCGACACCACCCTCGGCACCATCGACCCGATCGTCGAGACCGACTCCAGCGGCGTCGCCGAGGGGACCCTCCAGGGCACCGGCCGCGTCGGCATGGCGACCGTGACCGCGCGCACCGGCAGCGCCGAGCCGGCGATGGTGGAGGTCGAGATCGGCGAGTTCGCGGCCAACATCACGCTCCAGGCGACGCCGACCCAGGTGAGCGAAGGCGGGACGGTCAGTCTCCTGGCCCTGGTACGCGACGACGAGGCGAGGCCCTTGCAGGGCGCGGCGGTCAACTTCCTGACCGATCTCGGGACCCTCGACTCGCGGGGCGCGGTCCGGCTGACCAACGCCAACGGGCAGGTCACCGACACGCTGCGGGTGAGCGCGGAGGACATCGAGTCGGCGACGGCCACCACGTTCGTGGTCGAAGCCATCGTCGGTGGCGAGGGCGGCGCCCTCCAAAGGGACCAGGCGACGATTCGGATCATCGCCCGGGCGCCGATCATCCGCTTTCTGGCCAGCACCGTCACCGACAACATCGTCCGCTTCGTCAACGAGACGACCGGCGAGCGCCCCATCGATTTCTTCTGGGACTTCACCAACAACGGCTCGGTCGACAGCATGGACGAGTCGCCGCCGCCGGAGGACTATGGCAGCGCAGCGACCTACACCGTGTCGCTGCGTGCGCGCAACGATTTCGGGGACAAGACGGTGACCTGCTCGATCACGGTGCCGATCAGCGGTACGACGATCTGCGAGGAGGACTAGCTTCCTCACGCTGCTATACTTCGGGCCGCCCCTTGAGGCCGAGCCCGATGCGCTCCATCCATCCGATAGCACCGGTCTGCGCCGGCGACCGCCCGGCGCGGAGCGCGCCCGGCGCCGCTCCGGGAGCCGCCCGTGGCTGAGACCGGCCCGGGGGCGGCGGAGGAGCGGATCGCGGACCTGCTGCGCCAGTGGAAGGAGAGCCCGGCGCCGCGGGTCGGCCTCCAGCTCGCCGAGGAGTACCGCCGCACCGGGCGGCACGCCGACGCCCGGGCGGTGCTCGAGCGCAGCCTCGAGAATCACCCGGGCCACCTGTCGTCGCTGGTCGCCCTGGGCAAGGCGCAGCTCGACCTCGGCGAGGCCGCCGAGGCGGCGGCCCGCTTCCAGCAGGTGCTCGGGCGCGATCCCACCCACCTGGTCGCCGGCAAGCTCCTGATCGAGGCCCACCTGCGGCGCGGCGACGCCGCCGGCGCCCGCGAGCGGCTCGACCTCTACCGGCTGCTCAACGCCGGCGACCCCGAGCTCGAGGACCTTGCGCGCCGGACCGGCGAGCTGGAGGAGGCCGGCGAGCCGGCCGGTCCGCCGCCCGCGGCGGCCGTGCTCGAGGAAACGGCGGCCGCGCCAACGGAGCCGGCGGCGGAGCTGGCATCGGGCGCGGCTCCGGCGGCGGTGGCCCCGGGCGTAACGAACTCGACCTGCGCCCGCTGTCCGTTGGGGAACTGCTCGACCGCGCCGTCGGCATCTACCGGCGTCACATCTGGCTGTTTATCGGCATCATCGTGGTGCCAAACCTGGTGGCCTTCGCGGCAGCGATGGTTTACGGCGTGATGATGAACCGGCTGCAAGGAGCCGCGACTTCCGGAGGAGACCCTTCTGCCCTGGTGGCCACGGCCCTCGGCGGGATGATGATCTTTCTAGTGCTCATGTCAGCCTATCTGGTTTTGTTTTCGTTCGCGCAGGCGGCGACAATTGCGGCGGTGTCCGATCTCTACCTTGGGAAGCGGACGACAGTGGGGACAGTCTATCGCCGGGTGCGGCGGATCTTCTGGCGCATCCTGGGGCTCGCGTTCGTCATAGGGTTTTCGGTTGCAGTGGCGCTGGTCGTGGCCCTCTTCATCAGCGGCATTGTTGGCGGCTTGATGGGGGCGGCCCTGTCGGCGGTGGCGGGCCCCCTGGGGGTGCTCGTCATGTTTGTGGTCATGTTC
>CAZNIX010000193.1:0-262 GCA_964573125.1 uncultured Thermoanaerobaculia bacterium | reverse complement strand
CGGCGGTGCTGGAGGACGCCACCTTCGGAAAGGCGATCGACCGGAGCTTGCGGCTGACGAGGAAGAATCTCGCGCGCGGGGTTCTGGTGGTGCTCTTCAATTTCGTGATCTCGATGATGGCAATCCTCAACTTCCAGTATTCGATCCTGATCCCGCTCTTCATCATCTACGGGACGCAGTCGAACCTGATCACGTTCAAGCCGGATCCGGCGCCCTATTCGTCCAGTTTCATCCACGACGAGCCCTGGCTGGCCTTCAACAT
>CAZNIX010000192.1:0-8675 GCA_964573125.1 uncultured Thermoanaerobaculia bacterium | reverse complement strand
CACAGGCGCGCGGCGGCGAAGCCGCCGACTCGGGGGAGGGGCCCCCGCGCCCCCTCGAACCAAGACCGTCACTCCCGCGGGGAGGGGGGGTGGAACAACCCCCCTCAACCAAGCAGCGCGCCCGCGATGTTGGCGGTCATGAACGCCGCGAGCGAGCCGCCGACCATCGCGCGCAGGCCGAGCGCGGCGAGGTCGCCCATGCGCTTGGGCGCGATGCCGCCGATGCCGCCGAGCTGGATGCCGATCGAGGCGAAGTTGGCGAACCCGCACAGCGCGTAGGAGGCGATGATCGCCGAGCGATCCGAGAGCGGGTTCGGGCCGGCCTGGATCTGGCCGAGGTTGATGTAGGCGATGAACTCGGTGAGCACGATCTTCTCGCCCAGGAGGCGCCCGACCACCGGCGCCTCGTGCCACGGGATGCCCATCGCGAACGCGAGCGGCGCGAACGCCCAGCCGAAGATCCGCGCCAGCGACAGCGGCTCGCCGCCGAGCGGGATCAGCCCGAGCCCGAAGTCGACGAGCGCGATCAGGCCGACGAACGCGATCAGCATCGCCGCGACGTTGATCGCCAGCTTGACCCCGGTGGCGGCGCCGTTGGCCGCGGCCTCGATCACGTTGCGGTCGGTCTTTTCGACCTTGATCTCGAGCGTGCCGGCGGTCTCCGGCGCGCCGTCCTCGGGGACCATGATCTTGGCGATCGCGAGCGACGCCGGCGCCGAGAGCAGCGACGCCGTGACCAGGTGGCCGGCGATCCCCGGGATGTCGCGCAGGAAGCTGACGTAGGCGGCCATCACGCCGCCGGCGACGGTGGCGAAGCCGGCGGTCATCACCGCCATCAGCTCCGAGCGCGTCATGCGCTCGACGAACGGGCGCACCACCAGCGGCGCCTCGGTCTGGCCGACGAAGATGTTGGCCGCCGCCGAGAGCGACTCCGCGCCCGAGGTCTTCATCGTCCGCTGCATCACCCAGGCGACCGCGTAGACCACCCGCTGCATGATCCCGAGGTGGTAGAGCACCGCCATCAGGCTGGAGAAGAAGATGATCGTCGGCAGCACCCAGAACGCGAAGGTCTTGACCGGCGGCGAGATGCGGCCGATGAAGGTCACCGGCTCGCCGGCGGGGTTCAGGATCTGGTGCGGCTCGACCGACTGGAACACGAAGTCCGCCCCCGCCTCGGCGAAGGACAGGAGCTTGCGCACCCCGGTGTCGACGATGTCGAAGAAGAACCCCTGGAGCGCCGGGTTGAGGATCAAAAGCCCGAGCACGAGCTGGAGCGCCACCCCCCACGCGACCGGCCGCCAGCGCACCCCGCGCCGGTTGGTCGACAGCAGCCACGCGATCCCGATCATCACGAACAGGCCGAGAAACGACACCGCCCGCTCGAACACGGCGGCGGCGAACGGCAGGGCGGTGCTCATACGACGAGCGCGGGGCTGGTCATGACGGCCACCTCCGGCCTCGGTTCGGTTGACGGCGGTCCGGGAAAACCCGGGGAGTATACGGGATCGACCAGGCGGCTTGCCGGGCACGCGCCCGCTTGAAACCTTCCCGCCGCGCCGAGCGTCCAAGCGGATAACACGCTCGCGTGCGCCGGCTGCCGGGCTCGGGCTCGGCCCGGGGCGGCCGCGCAAGACGAGAACCGGGAGCTTCGACGCATGGCCAACCTCCGCCTCGCCCTCCGTACGCTGCGCAAGACGCCGTTCGTGACCGCGGTCGCGGTCGTTTCGCTGGCGCTCGGGATCGGCGCCAACAGCGCGGTGTTCTCGCTCTTCCACCAGATGCTGCTGCGGCCGCTGCCGGTCGCCGAGCCGGAGCGGCTGGTCAACCTCGGGGCGCCGGGGCCCAAGCCGGGGTCGACGTCGTGCAACAACGCCGGCGACTGCGAGACGGTGTTCAGCTACCCGATGTTCCGCGACCTCGAGCGGGAGGCCGGGCGCGCGACGTTCACCGGCCTCGCCGCCCACCGCAGCTTCGGCGCCAACCTCGCCCACCGGGGGCGGACCTCGACCGGCGAGGGGATGCTCGTGTCGGGCAGTTACTTCCCGACCCTCGGGCTCGCGCCCGCGCTCGGCCGGCTGCTCGGCCCGGGCGACGAACCGTCGGTCGGCGAGGCGCGGGTGGTGGTGCTCAGCCACGACTACTGGCAGTCGCAGTTCGGCGCGGGGACCGACATCGTCGGCGAGAACCTGGTGGTCAACGGCCAGCCGCTGACCGTGGTCGGCGTCGCGCCCGCCGGCTTCCGGGGGACGACCCTCGGCAGCCGGCCCGACGTCTTCGTCCCGATCACCCTGCGCGGCCTGATGGCGCCCGGCTTCGACGGCTTCGAGAACCGCCGGAGCTACTGGGCCTACCTCTTCGCCCGCCTGGCGCCCGGGGTCGACCTCGAGCGCGCCGCGGTGGCGATCAACGTCCCCTACCGCGGCCTGATCCAGGAGGTCGAGGCCCCGCTCCAGGAGGGGATGAGCGAGGCGACGATGGCGCAGTTCCGGGCCCGGCAGGTCACGGTCGAGCCCGGCGTCCGCGGGCAGAGCGATCTCCACCGGGACGCCGGCGCGCCGCTGACGATGCTGCTCGCGGTGTCCGGCGTCGTGCTGCTGATCGCCTGCGCCAACATCGCGAACCTGCTGCTCGCGCGCTCGGCGGCGCGCACCGGCGAGATCTCGGTGCGGCTGTCGATCGGCGCCGGCCGCGGCCGGCTGGTGTCGCAGCTCCTGACCGAGTCGTGGCTGCTGGCGGCGCTCGGCGGTCTCGCCGGGCTGGTGGTCGCGCGCTGGACCCTGGCCGGGATCGGCGCCCTCCTCCCGGGCGAGGCGTCGGGGCTCCTCGAGCTGCGCCTCGACCTGCCGGTGGTCGGCTTCGCCGCGGCGCTCGCGCTCGGCACCGGGCTGCTCTTCGGCCTCTATCCGGCGCTCCACGCGACCCGGCCGGACCTCGCCTCGGCGCTCAAGGGGCAGGCCGGCCAGCCCTCCGGCGGCCGCGCCGCCGCCCGCTTCCGCAGCGCGCTGGTGACGGCGCAGATCGCGCTCTCGCTGGCGCTGCTGGTCTCGGCCGGGCTCTTCGCGCGGAGCCTGCTCAACGTCACCCGGGTCGATCTCGGTCTCGAGGTCGACCGCCTGGCGACGTTCTCGCTCGCGCCCGAGCTGAACGGCTACCCGCCCGAGCGCTCGCGCGCGCTGTTCGAGCGGCTGGAGGAGGAGCTGGCCGCGGTCCCCGGGGTGACCGGCGTCACCGCCTCGATGGTGCCGGCGCTCGCCGGCAGCAACTGGGGCACCGACGTCTGGGTCGAGGGCTTCCCGGTCGAGCCCGACACCGACAACAACGCCCGCTTCAACGAGGTCGGCCCCGGCTACTTCCGCACCATGGGGGTGACGCTCCTCGCGGGCCGCGAGTTCACCGCCGCCGACGCCGGCGAGGCGCCCAAGGTCGCGGTCGTCAACCGGAAGTTCGCCGAGAAGTTCGGGCTCGACCCGCGCGACACGGTCGGCAAGCTGATGTCGACCGACGCGGGGTCCGAGCTGGACATCGAGATCGTCGGCCTGGTCGCGGACGCCAAGTACAGCGACGTCAAGGACGAGGTGCCGCCGCTGTTCTACCTGCCCTACCGCCAGGACGACCGGCTCGGCTTCCTGAGCTTCTACCTGCGCACGTCGCTGCCGCCGGCCTCGATCCTGGCGGCGGTGCCGCGGACGGTCGCGGGCCTCGACCCCGATCTCCCGGTCGACGAGCTGAAGACGATGCCGCAGCAGGTGCGCGAGAACGTCCTGGTCGATCGCTTCATCGCCACCCTGACGGTGGCGTTCGGCGCGCTCGCCACCCTGCTCGCCGCGGTCGGCCTCTACGGCGTGCTCGCCTACACCGTCGCCCAGCGCACGCGCGAGATGGGCCTGCGCATGGCGCTCGGCGCCGACCGCCGGCGGGTGCTCGGCCTGGTGCTCGGCCAGGTCGCCCGGCTGACCGCGATCGGGAGCGCGATCGGCCTCGCGCTCGCCCTCGCGCTCGGGCGACTGGCGCGCTCGCAGCTCTTCGAGCTGGAAGGGCACGACCCGGCGGTCCTCGTCGCCGCCACCGTCGCGCTCGCGCTCGTCGCGCTCGCCTCGGGCCTCGCCCCGGCGCGCTCGGCCGCGCGCATCGACCCGATGGTCGCGCTGCGCTACGAGTAGGCGTCGCCCAAGCCGACCCGCTACAAGTTGGTGGCAGCAGGACTACGCGCGCCTTGAGGGCGCGTGTGCGGCGGCCGCAAGGCCGCCGACTCGGGGGAGGGGACCCGCGCCCCCTTGAACCAAGACCGTCACTCGCGCGGGGAGGGGGGCTGGAACAGCCCCCCTCCAAAAAACCGCGACCGCGTTAAGCGGTCGCCCGGCGCCGGATCAGGTAGATCGCCCCCGCGATCAGGAGCAGCGCCAGCACCGCGAACCCGATCGTGCCCAGGGTCGGGATCTCGAGCGGGTTGGTCACCGGACCCTCGACGAAGAGATCGACGGTCGAGGACTCGTTGCCCGGGGCCGGGTCGGGCTGGTCGGCGGTCGCCGAGGCGGTGTTCGAGACCGTCCCCTCGAACAGCGGGTCGACGTCGACCGTGACGTTGCAGGTCGCTGTCGCGCCGTTGAGCAGGCCGCCGATGTTCCACATCCAGGGCGGGACGTTCATGCCGCCGCAGTCGTCGCTGACGTAGGTCACCTCGGCCGGCAGCGGGTCGGTCACCACCACGTTGGTGGCGTCGGCCGGGCCGTTGTTGGTGACCGTGATCGTGTAGACGATCTGGTCGCCGTTGACGATGCCGCTCTTGGTCACGACCAGGTCGGCGTCGGTCGGGCCGACCGTGCCCGGGATGGCGCGGATCAGCTTCGCCCGGTAGTTCACGAACACGGTCTGGGTCGCCTGCCAGCCGCTGCCGGTGTTGAAGTTGACGAAGCCGGGGTGGAGCGGCGTGGCGGGGGACTCGTCCGAGCAGATGAACCGGCTCGGGAAGAGCATCGGGTTCCAGCGCACGCCGATCCAGACGTTGCCGCTCGGGATGTTGAGCGCCAGGCTCGTGATGTCGTATTCGAAGAACGCGCAGGGGAGGCCGGCGGGGATGCCGGCCGCCGAGACCGGGAGCGCGCCGAGGAGGGTGCCGGGCGAGCCGCCCGCGCCGTCGTCGTCGCGGACCTCGATCTCGAAATCGAGGGTCGGCCCGGCGAGCGAGACCAGCCCGACGCAGACCGTGTCATAGGTCGCCGGGAAGGCCGCGGGCGTGAACTGCTGCACGCCCTCGAAGCTGCTGACCACCGCCGGGTTGCCGCTGTAGCCGTTCTCGGCTCCGCCGTCGTCGTAGATCTCGCCGCCGGCGCAGTCGCCGCCGAAGGCGAGCGGACCGAACGGCCCCACTTCCGGGTCGAGCGCCAGCTCCTGGGCGCCCGCGCCGGCGCCGCCGAGAACGAGGAGCAACACCGCGAAACCGACTGCCATCCTCCCGCATCGAAACATGGCTCTCCTCCTTGTCTTGCTTCTAGATTCTCTTGAATACAACTCCTAGGATAAGATCCAAGCCAGTATACCAGGTACGAGACGCGCCGGCTCAACATCCCGCGCCCGCGCCCGCGGAGATCCCCTCCATCCTAGCGGAACGCCGGGGCGACGCCGCTCGGAAACCGGAGCCGCCGGCTCGGGCTACGCGGTCGCCCGGCGCCGGATCAGGTGGATCGCCCCCGCGACCAGGAGCAGCGCCAGGACCGCGAGACCGACCGCGCCCAGGGTCGGGATCTCGAGCGGGTTGCCCGCCGGCCCCCCGACGAACAGCTCGACCGTCGAGCTTCCGTTGCCCGGGGCCGGGTCGGTCTGGTCGGCGGTCACCGAGGCGGTGTTCGACACCAGGCCCTCGAACCGCGGGTCGACGTCGACCGTGACGTGGCAAACCGCGCTCGCGCCGGCGAGGAGGCCGCCGACGTTCCAGGTCCAGGGCGGGAGGTCGAGGCCGCCGCAGTCGTCCTCGGCGTACGTGACCTCCGCGGGCAGCGGGTCGGTCACCACCACGTTGGTGGCGTCGGCGGGGCCGTGGTTGGTCACGGTGACGGTGTAGACGATCCGGTCGCCGGCGACGACGCCGCCCTTGGTCACGGCGAGGTCGGCGACGATGCCCGGGACGGCGCGGATCAGCTTCGCCCGGTGCGCCGCGAACACGGTCTGCGTGAGCTGCCAGCCCATGCCGTTGTTGAAATTGAGGTAGCCGGGGCGGAGCGGGGTCGTGGCGGTCTCGTCCGCGCAGAGGAACCGGTTCGGGAAGGCCATCGGGTTCCAGCGCACGCCGATCCAGACCTGGCCGCTCGGGATGGTCGGCGTCAGGCCGGTGACGTCGAACGCGAAGAACGCGTTGGCCGGGAAGTTCGGGATGCCGGCCGCCGTGACCGGGAGCGCGCCGAGCAGCGTGCCGGGGCTCCCTCCCGCGCCGTCGTCGGCCCGGACCTCGAGGTCGAGATCGAGGGTCGGGCCGCCGGCCGGGATCGTGGTCAGGCAGACGCACGCCGTATCGTAGGTCGCGGGGTAGCCCGCGGGCACGAAGAGCTGCACGGCCTCGAAGCTGTCGACGAAGGCCGGGTCGCCCGTGTAGCCGTTCTCGGCCGTGCCGTCGTCGTAGATCTCGCCGCCGGCGCAGTCGTTGCCGCCCTCGACCACCGGCCCCACCGGTCCCGGTCCCGGGTCGAGCGCGAGTTGCCGGGCGCCCGCGCCGGCGCCGGAGAGGGCGAGGAGCAGCGCCGCGCCACCGACCGCCGTCGCCGTCGCCGTCGCCGGCCTTCCGTGCCGAGACATGACGCTCCTCCGGTCTTGCTTCGGGTTTCTCGAATGTGGGCGGCAGGGCGAGATCCGCGACAGGATACCAGGTGCCCGGCCGTTCGGGCTCGACCGACGCCGGCGAGCCTCCCGCCGGTCGTACGCGAACGCCGGGGCGCCGCGGGCGGGTCCCTGTGCTAGCGTCCCCGCACCTCGGAGGATCGCATGGCGCGCAGCGGCAAGACCTCGCCCTGGGTGTACGTGGCGCTCGGCTGCCTGGGCGCGGCGGTGGTGGCGATCCTGGTCGTCGCCGGGCTCGGGTTCGCCGGCTGGCGGTGGGCGCGGGGGCTCGAGGCGCAGCTCGAGGACCCCGCCGCGCGCGCGGCGAAGGTGCTCGAGGTGCTCGGCGCGGAGCGCGTCCCCGACGGCTACCACGCGGTGATCGCGCTCGAGATCCCGTTCCTGATGAAGATGGCGATCCTCTCCGACGTGCCGCCGCGCGACGACGGCGACGCCGAGCAGTGGTCGAACGAGGGCGGCTTCGAGGAGCGCGGGCTGATCTACTTCGAGATGCCGTCGTGGGGCGACGAGGGACAGAACCTCGACGACTTCCTCGAGGGGCGGACCGACGACGCCGAGTTCCTGCGCCGCAGCTCGATCGACCTCCAGCGCGGCGACGTGATCGGCCGCGGCGAGGTGGCGCTGCCCGGCGCCGAGCGCGCGCGCTACGTCGCCCAGCGCGGCTCGATCGGCGGCGACCGCGGCGAGGGCGCCGAGGGGCTGACCGCGACGGTGCTCGTCGAGTGCGCCGGCGACGAGCGGATCCGGCTCGCGATCTGGTTCGGGCCCGATCCCGACCCCGAGGCGGCGCCGGAGGCGCTCGCGGTCGGCGGCACGGTGGCGGACCCGGAGGCGCTCGCCGGCTTCCTCGGGCAGTTCCGGTTCTGCGGCTGACCACGGAGGGCAGCGGATGATCGCGCGCACGTGGCACGGTGTGGTGCCCGCCGGCAAGGCGGACGAATACCACCGCTTCCTGCTCGAGACCGGCGTGCCCGACTACCGGGGGACGCCGGGCAACCGCGGCGTGTTCGTCCTCCGCCGCGCCGAGGGCGAGGTCGCCCACTTCCTCCTGCTCACGCTCTGGGACTCCTGGGACGCGATCGGCGCCTTCGCCGGCGACGACGTCGAGCGCGCCCGCTACTACCCCGAGGACCCCGACTTCCTGCTCGAGCTGGAGCCGACGGTGACCCACTACGAAGTGCTGACCGCGATCCAGGGATGAGCCGGGGGAGCGCGCGCAGCGCCGGCGCTCAGGTTCGAGCGGCGCGGGCTGCGGCGGCCCGAAACGGCGGCGCTCCGCCGGGGAAGTGGAGCCGCCGCCCGTGACCGCCGAACGCCTGCTCGCCTGGCTGCTCCGCCTGGGCGCCGCCCTCACCCTGCCGGCGTTCGCGACCGCGCTGCTGCCGGCCGCGACCATGGCCGCGGTCCACCGCGGCCTCGGCCTCGGCGAGCTGGCGGTCGGTCCGGTGGTCGACTACATGGCGCGCTCGCTGTCGCTGCTCTACGGCTTCCACGGCGCCCTCTTGCTCGTGGTCTCCTTCGATGTCCGCCGGCTCGCCCCGGTGATCGTCTACCTCGGCGCCATGAACGTCGTCCTCGGCGCCGCGCTGCTCGCGGTCGACCTCCACGCCGGTCTGCCGTGGTGGTGGGTCGCCGCCGAGGGGCCGCCGGTGATGGGGACCGGGGTCCTGTTCCTGGCGCTGGTCCGCGCGGCTTCGCGCGGCACGCGATGAGCGATCCCTACTCGCTCCTGCTGCTGGCGGCGATCGTCGCCCTGGTCGCGGCCTGGGCGGCGGCGATCCTCGCCCGCCGGTCGCCGGCCGGCGACCGGGCCCGCGCGTGGGCGGTCCGTCTCGCGCTCGGCGCGC
>CAZNIX010000191.1:0-8719 GCA_964573125.1 uncultured Thermoanaerobaculia bacterium | reverse complement strand
CGCGCGGGTGTGGCGCGCCGACGGCACCGGCGAGCCGGTCGTCCTCGCCGGCCACGACGGCGCGCTCCACGGCGCCGCGTTCTCGCCCGACGGCGCGCGCGTGGTCACCGCCTCGGCCGACGGCACGGCCCGGGTCTGGGCCGCCGACGGCGCCGGCGCGCCGGTCGTGCTCGCCGGCCACCAGGGGCCGGTGCACTGGGCGGCGTTTTCCCCCGACGGCGCCCGGATCGCGACCGGCTCCGAGGACGGCACCGCGCGGTTGTGGCGGACGGACGACGGCGGCGAGTCGGCGGTCCTGCGCGGCCACGACGACTGGGTCTGGAACGGCGCGTTCAGCCCCGACGGCGCGCGCCTGGTGACCGCCTCGCGAGACGGCACCGCGCGGGTGTGGCGGCTCGGCGGCGCGAGCGAGCCGGTGGTCCTCGCCGGCCACGAGGGGTGGGTCTGGCGCGCGGTCTTCAGCCGCGACGGCCGGAGCGTCGCCACCGCCTCCGCCGACGGCACGGCGCGGATCTGGCGCGCCGACGGCGCCGGCGCGCCGGTCGTGCTCGACTCCCACAACGACTGGGTGCGCGACGTCGCGTTCAGCCCCGGCGACGCCGGCGTGCTGACCGCCTCGCACGACGGCACGGCCCGCATTTGGGCGCCGAGCGGCGAGCGGTCGGCCGAGCTGGCCGGTCACGAAGGGTGGGTGCGCAGCGCGGTCTTCAGCCACGACGGCTCCTGGGTCGCGACCGCCTCCGACGACGCGACCGTCCGCGTCTGGAGCGCCGAGGCCGCCCCCGATCCGATCCTCCTCGTAGGCCACGAGCACCACGTGTGGGACGCCGACTTCAGCCGCGACGGCGCCCGCATCGCGAGCGCCTCGACCGACCGCACGGCGCGGGTCTGGGACCTCGCGGGCGGATCGCCGGCGGTCGTCCTCGCCGGTCACACCGACCGCGTGCGGACCGCGGAGTTCAGCCCCGACGACGCGCGCGTCGTCACCTCCTCGGACGACGGCACCGCCCGCATCTGGCGCGCCGACGGCGCCGGCGAGCCGGTGGTCCTGCTCGGCCACGGCGACAAGGTGCTCGACGCCGTTTGGAGCCCGGACGGCGCACGGATCGCGACCGCCTCCTACGACCGCACGGTCCGGCTGTGGGACGCCGCCGGCGGCCGGCAGCTCGCGGTCCTCGAGGGGCACCGTGACTGGGTGCGCAGCGTCGAGTTCAGCCGCGACGGCTCGACGCTCCTGACCGCCTCGGCCGACCGCACGATCGGTCTCTGGAACGCCGACGGCACCGGCGAGCCGCGCTTCCTCCGCGGCCACGACGACCAGGTGATGACCGCGCGGTTCTCCCCCGACGAGTCGAGGATCGTCAGCGCCTCGGCCGACCGCACGATCCGGGTCTGGAACGCCGACGGCACGGGCGAGCCGCTCGTCCTCGAGGGGCACGAGGGGCTGGTGTGGAGCGCAGCGTTCAGCCCCGACGGCACCCGCATCGTCAGTGCCTCCTCCGACTGGACCGCGCGCGTCTGGAACGCCGACGGCACCGGCGAGCCGGTCTTCCTCGGCTGGTACCAGGGGCCGGTCTGGCACGCCGCCTTCAGCGACGACGGCAGCCGGATCGCCACCGCCTCCGCCGAGCGGCTGGTCCACGTCTGGCGGCTCTGGCGGCTCGACTGGCCCGAGCTGGTCGCGACCCTCCGCGGCGCCTCCAACGCCTGCATGCCCCCGGACCACCGCATCCGCTTCCTGCACGAGACCCCCGGGGAAGCGCGCGAGGCCTACGCAGAGTGCGAGCGGGGGTACGGGCGGGAGGCGGCGGCGGGCTGAGGGACGTAGCTCGTGGCTCAGGCGTCCGGGGCGGCCGGGGGGTTGGGGAACGTGCGGGGTTCGTAACCCGGGGGGATCTGGAGTTCGAAGACGTCGTCGCGGATGCGGGCGAGCACCAGGCCCTCGCGGAGCACCCGCTCTTCGACAGGGGGGCGGGTGTCGACCACGGCGAGCACGCCGATGAGCCGCTTGCCGCCATGCTCGGGGAAGAGGCGGGGGAACTTCTCGAGCGAGCGCAGGAACTGATCGATCCCCTCGTCGCGCAGGTGACTCTTGACGTCGACCACGCAGACCGTGCCCGCCTCACCGTCCGAGTAGGCGATGGCGTCGACCTCCAGCTCGTCTTTGCCCTTGCGTACTCGCGGGCGGATCGCGAACCCGGTGGTGCCGAACCGCTCGGCGAGCTGCCGCTCCATCGAGGGCAGCGCCAGCCCCTCGGCGAAGGAGCCGAACTTCTCGCCCAGGCCGCCGATCTGCTTGCCCAGCTCGCGCCGGTCCTGGCGGAGCTCGTCCATCCACCGGTCGAACTCCTCGCGGCTTTCCTGGAGGCTCCGGTGGAACTCCTCGCGGTTTTCCTGGAGGCTCTGGTGGAACTCCTCGCGGCTCTCCTGGAGGCCCTGGTGGGACTCCTCGCGGCTCTCCTGGAGGCTCTGGTGGAACTCCTTTCGGCTTTCCTGGAGGCTCTGGTGGAACTCCTCGCGGCTTTCCTGGAAGCGCCGGTCGAGTTCCTCGCCTCGCGCCCGGGCTTCCTCGGCGTACCGATCGAGCTTGCGCTCGAGCGCCTCGTCACGGCGCCAGAAGTCGCGTTGCGCTTCCTCCATCTCCCGGCGCCATACGGCGTGGTCGGCCTGAAGCGCCTGCAGCTCGGTCAGCCCGCTCTCCAGCCGGGAGACCCGCGTTTCGATCGCTTGTTCGCTCATCGCGTTCTCGGCTCGGCGCTCTTCAGGCGAAGCTCGCTGCCGGTCGAAAGTCTAGCCTACGCGGACGCACCCGGGACGTTCGCGCGCCACATTACCGCCTTGTTCGCGCCAGGTCAAGGTCGCCGGCTTCGAGGCCTGCGTGAGCAGGTCGCTCCCCTGCGCGGGCTGGCCGGGATCGGGGCGTGCGAGCGGGGGTACGGGCGGGAGCCGGGCACGGCGACGAGCGGCTAGCGCCGGAGAGTTCGCCGGCATGCCCGTTTCGGATACGCTGATGCGAAGCGTCCGAAGCAAGTGCTCGTCGAACCACGATGGAGAGGAGGTACACGTGGAGGCTTCGAGGACTCGGTGGCTCCTTCCGATCTGCGCGGCCCTGGCCGCCGCCCTCACCCCGCCGCTGATGGCGGACCCGGACGGCCACGGCCCCAAGCCGGTGCTCTACGGCATGGCGCACCTGTCGCGCACGAGTCCGAATCTGCTCCACGAGATCGATCCGAAGACCGGCGAGGCGACGCTGCTCGGGTCGACCGGGACCTCGGTGCTGCGGATCAGCGGCATGGCGTTCTCGGCCGACGGCGTGCTCTACGCCGTCGGCTCGCGCAACGACGCCGCCGAGACCCACGTGCTGGTGACCCTCGACGTCGAGACCGCGCAACCCACCGAGGTCGGCCCGACCGGCCTCGAGAGCTTCATCGGCGTCTTCCCGCAGCGCCGGGTGATGAGCGACCTGACGTTCTCGGAGGACGGCGAGCTGTTCGCCTACACCTTCCCCGGCGGCGGGCTGGCGACGATCGACCTCGAGACCGGCGCGGCGACGCAGCGGATCGAGCCGGGCTTCCCCGGCACCGGGTTCTTCAACGGCGGCGGGCTCGCGTTCTCCCGCCACGGGGTGCTCTACCACGGCGGCGACAGCGGCACGCAGCCGGGGGAGGGGTCGGCCGCGCTCCAGGCGCTCGACCCCGAGGACAGCGAGGTGCTGTTCGAGATCCCGCTGCTCTTCCCGATCGGATTCGGTCTCGACCCGCGGCCCAACACGATGGCGTTCCATCCCCGATCGGGGAAGCTCTACTCGCTGTTCAAGGCCAACCTCATGGAGCAGCAGACCTACTTCGGCCGCATCAACGTGCACACCGGCGTCGCCCGGGTGATCGGGCAGACCGCCGACGGGATGAACGCGATCGCCTGGGGTCCCGCCCGCGGCGAGGACTGAGAGGCTGGGGTGGCGCGGCGGAGCGAAGGGCGGCCCGCCGCGCCGCGCCCGCCGGTGCTAGGATCCGCGCCGCCATGAAGCCGCGCACCTCTTTCGGCCAGCACGCCCTCGCGGGCGAGTACTTCACCTCGGACGAGATCTTCGCCGCCGAGCGCGAGCGGATCTTCGCGCGCTCGTGGCTGCTCGCCGGGCACGCGTCGGAGCTGGCCGCGGAGGGCGACTACCTCCTGTTCGAGACCGGGCGCGAGAGCGTCGTCGTGCTGCGCGACGGCGACGGCCGGGTGCGGGCCTTCCACAACGTCTGCCGCCACCGCGGGAGCCGCCTCTGCCTCGAGCCGCGCGGCCGGCTCGGCGCCGCGATCCAGTGCCCGTACCACGCCTGGACCTACGGGCTCGACGGCGCGCTGCGCGCGGCGCCGACCATGGCCGAGGTCGCCGGCTTCGACAAGGGCGACTACCCGCTCTGGCCGGTCGCGCTCGCCGAGTGGCAGGGGCTGGTCTTCCTCAACCTCGCCGCCGAGCCGGCGCCGTTCGCCGACGCCCTGCCCGGGCTGGCGGCGGAGAAGTTCGACGCCTGGCGGCTGCCGGAGCTGCGCTCGGTCCACCAGGCGGTCTACGAGGTCGAGGCCAACTGGAAGCTCTTCTTCCACAACTACAGCGAGTGTTACCACTGCCCGGCCGTGCACCCGCATCTGAACAAGCTCACCCCCTACCGCAACAGCGAGAACGAGCTGGACGAGGGGCCGGTACTGGGCGGCCCGATGTGGATGAAGGACCCCGAGGGGTCGATGACGATCGGCGGCCGGCGCTGCGCGCCGCCGTTGCCCGGACTGTCCGCGGAGGACCGCGGGCGGGTCTACTACTACACGGTCTTCCCGAGCGCGTTCCTGTCGTTCCACCCCGACTACGTGCTCGTCCACCGCCTGCGCCCGCTCGCGGTCGAGCGCACGCGCATCGTCTGCGACTGGCTGTTCCACCCCGAGGCGATCGCGGCGCCCGGCTTCGACCCCGCCCCGGCGATCGAGTTCTGGGACCTGACCAACCGCCAGGACTGGGAGCTGTGCGCCAACGCCCAGCGCGGGATCGCCTCGAGCGCCTGGGCGCCGGGGCCCTACTCGGAGCTCGAGAGCCAGCTCGCCGCGTTCGACCGCCAGTACCTGCGGGCGCTCGAGGCGGACACCCCCGCGTCGGTCCGCCGCCCGGCCTGAGACGGATCGAACCGCGACACCGCCCGCGGGGACCCACCGCACGTCCCGCTCCTTCCGTCGCGGCTAGACTCCGGCCCCCTGGAGGGGCGAACCGATGTCGGCTCACGAACCGCCGCGCCTCGACCGGATCGCGCTCTTCGCCGGCGTCCCGGAGGAGACCCTCGCGGCGCTCGAGCGGCAGGTCCACGAGGTCACGTTCCCGGCCGGCACCCAGGTGGTGTCGGCGGCGCAGCCGGGCGAGGCGGTCTACTTCGTGCTCGAGGGCAAGGTCCGCGTCTACCTCGAGCAGCCCGACGGGTCGGCGGTGACGTTCGCGTTCCTCGGCCCCGGGGATCTCTTCGGGGAGATGAGCGTGGTCGACGAGAGCCTGCGCTCGGCGAGCGCGGCGACGGTCGAGAAGTCCACCCTGCTGTGGATGGACCGGCCGACCTTCCAGCGCAGCCTGCGCGAGCTGCCCGCGGTCGCGCTCAACCTCGTGCGCGAGCTGAGCGCCCGGCTGCGCAAGGCCAACGAGCAGATCCAGGCGCTCGCCACGCTCGACGTCGCGGGGCGGGTGGTCCGCCAGCTCCTCGCCCTCGCCGACCGCTACGGCGAGCCGGACGCCGAGGGCCGGCGCCACATCCCCCTGCCGCTGACCCAGAGCGACATCGCCGACATGGTCGCCGCCACCCGCGAGCGGGTCAACCGGGTGATGGTGGCGCTCGGCCATGAGGGCGCGCTGCGGGTCGAGCCCGACCACCACATCACGCTGCTCGACGAGGAGCGCCTCGCCCGCCACCTCGGCTGACGCGCGCGGTTTCCGCCTCGTTCCCGGTGTGAAGCGGTTCACACGCCCCGCGTGAACGGGATGACTGCGCGGCGGCGGCGGCGGGCGTAGTCTGCGGCCCACCCTCGCTCATTGGCGTCGACCTGCCTGAACCAGAGAGGGGGCCTCCGATGCCACGTTTTTTTGATCGCCTCACGATCGGCGCAGCGCCGCTCCTCGCCTGCCTCGTCCTCACCGGCCTCGCCGCCTGCAGCGGCGCGGGCGGCGGCTCGGGCCCCACCGCGCCGCCGCCGCCGGCCGCCGGCGGATCCGCGTCCGTCAGCGGACAGGTCACCGGCGTGAGCGGCGGCAGCGGATCCGCCGCCGGATCGGTGGCCGCCGCCGCGACGATGGGGGTCACGGTGCGCATCCAGGGCACGAACCTCTCGACCACCACCGACGCCCAGGGCCGCTTCGGCCTCGGCGGAGTCCCCGCGGGCGACCAGGTCGTGCTGTTCGAGACCGGCTCGACGACCGCGCCGCTCGGGATCCCCGGCATCCAGCCCGCCGAGCGCATCGAGCTGATGGTCGCGCTCGCCGGCTCGACCGTCCAGGTGCAGTCGATGGAGCGCTCCCCGGCGGGGGGCGGCGATCCTCCGGAGCTGACCCTGGAGATGCAGCCGGACACCTGGAACACCAACTGGGCGGGCAGCTCGGGGACGGTGTCGGCCCTGATCCGCGGCGAGGGCTTCGAGGGCATCGACCTCGACTCGATCGTCCTCGTCGGCACCGATCCCGAGGCCGACCCCCTGGCGCCGCGCCGGGCCGAGCGCCAGGGCGACCACGTCCGCGCCTTCTTCGCCCAGTCGGCGGCGCTTGCCACCCTGGACACGCCGCAGCCGGGCGAGGTCCACACCGTGACCATCGAGTTCACGGTCGAAGGCGAGCCGGCGTCCCTGACCGACGACGTGAGGATCGTCGGCCCGGGCGGGCCGGAGGACGAGGCGGAGATCCGCATCGAGAAGGCGACCAACGGCGAGGACGCCGACCGGCCGCCGGGACCGTCGATCCCGGTCGGCGATCCGGTCGAGTGGACCTACGTGGTGACCAACACCGGCGACGTGCCGCTGTCCGAGGTGACGGTGACCGACGACCAGGGCGTGGACGTCGACTGCCCGGGCGATGCGCTCGAGCCCGGCGAGTCGATGACCTGCACCGGCTCGGGGGTCGCCGAGGAGGGCCAGTACAGCAACGTCGGCACCGCGGAGGCCGTCGCGTCCGAGGGCGACGAGGTCGGCGACGAGGATCCGAGCCACTACTTCGGCGAGGAGGAGGAGCCGGAGCCCGAGCCGGTGGAGCTGACGGTCCAGATGCAGCCCGACGCCTGGAACACCAACTGGACGCGCAGCGCGGGGACGGTGTCGGCGTTCATCCGCGGTAGCGGCTTCGACCGGATCGACCTCGACTCGATCGTCCTCATCGGCACCGATCCGGATGCCGACCCGCTCGAGCCGACGCGGGTGCAGCGGCAGGGCAACCACGTCCGCGCCTTCTTCGCCCAGTCGGCGGCGATCACCATCCTCGACACGCCCCAGCCGGGCGAGGTCCACACGCTGACCCTCGAGCTGACGGTCGAGGGCGAGCCGGTGACCCTGACCGTGGACGTGCGGGTGGTCGGCCCGCCGGGAGGCTGAGCGAGGTCCGCGATCCGGCGGCCGGCCTGAGCCTCGCGCCTACGGCTCGTTCACTCCCGGCGCCTCGAGCGGGGCGGGAATGCACGCCGGGATCAGGCGCAGCTCGGTCGATTGAGCGTCGTAGAGGTAGCAGTACCGGATCTTGAGGAGGTCGGCGTCGCCGAGGAAGAACAGGGGAGCGAGGATCTCTCCCGCGCACTGGAACGACTCGCGGAGCAGCTCCTCGACCGGGACGCAGCAGAGCCACACCTCCCGACCGTACTGCGGTGAGTTCGTTTCGTGGCGATAGATGTAGCTTCCCTCCATGCAGCGCTCATTCGACGGAAAGCCGCCGGTGCGGAAGGGTGCGGCGATCAGCTCGAACCGCTGGCCGAGCTCGAGCCGGTCCGCGAAGACCTTCGGCCGCTCGACCGCGTCCGGTTCGGGATCGCGTCCACAGCCCTGGACCAGCGTCAGCGAGAGCGCCGCGGAGACTCCGAAGGCCAAGGATGTTCGCATGCCGCCACGGGCGCGCGGGCTTCGAATTCGTTACCGAGCGTCCGCCGAGGCCTTCGCTACCGGATCCCGAGCAGCGGCCAGACCACGCCGGCCAGAAACGGCCGGTGGAAGAGGACCGGGAGCGGCAGGGCGAGCCAGAAGAGGGTCCACAGGCGGCCGCGCCACGGGACGGCGGAGACGGGGCGGCCGGCGCGCGCGCGGCGGCGCTCGACGGCCATCAGCGCGGCGTGGAGCGCGAAGTAGGAGAGCGGCAGGCCCCAGCCGGCGCGCACCGGCAGGCTGATCGCTGCCTCGTGGAGGAGGCCGGAGGCGAGGAACGCCGCGGCCATCGCCGGCCCGGTGCCCCAGCGCCCGCGGAGCGGGCGGTAGACCGCGAGCGCGGTCATCTCCGAGAACGCGAGGTTCCACCGCCGCCCCCAGAACTCGGTCAGGCTGGTCGCGCGGAGCGGGGCGCGGAAGAGCGGCCGGGCGTCGATCCCGGCCCGCCGCCAGGCGCCGGTGACGAGGTTGAAGATCCCGAAGTGGAGGATGAGCGAGAGGCCGGGGAGGACGAGGACGGTGGCGAGCGCGAGCGGGCCGCCGGCGGCGGCGACCGCGCGCGCGGCGGCGAGCAGGAGGGCGCCGGCGA
>CAZNIX010000190.1:0-8738 GCA_964573125.1 uncultured Thermoanaerobaculia bacterium | reverse complement strand
GCCGCCGGCGAGCGCCCACTCCGGGAGCCCGGCGAGCGCCTGGGCGGGCGTGCCGCGCAGGGGGTCGGCGCCAAAGAGGCGCAGCGCCTGCAGCAGGCGCGAAGCGGCCTCGCGCTCGCGCGGCGGCAGCTCGCCGCCGGCGGCGGCCAGCGGGAGCGCTTCGGCGGCGTCGTCGATCAGGTCGGCGGCGGCGTTGCGGTCGGCGAGGACCGCGCTGTCGACCGCGAGGACGACCTTGCCGGAGGCGAACAGCGAGTAGGTGCGGAGGTCGTCGAGGAGGGGGACGAGCGACTGGGGGCGGCGGTGGGTCTGGACCGCGCAGCCGGCGCGCTCGGCGAGGGCGCGCGCCAGGCGCTCGGCCGCCGGCTCGGCAAGCACCAACTCGCCGGCGACCAGGTAGACAGCGGCGGGCGCGGAAACGTCGGCTCCCTGGGGGGTCACCGTCGCCAGCAGCTCCTCGGGCGTGCAGCTCACGGGACGAGTCTCCTACAAGCGTAACGCGGCGGACTACGCGCGCCTTAAGGGCGCGTGTGCGGCGGCCGCCAGGCCGCCGACTCGGGGGTGGGGCCCCGCGCGATTCACTCGCGCGGGGCGGGGGGTTGGAACAACCCCCCGGGAAGAACTCAGTCCTCGAGCAGGCCCTTTTCCTTCAGCTCCTGGCAGTCGATGCAGTAGCGCGCCCAGGGCACCGCCGCCAGCCGCAGGCCGCCGATCGCCCGTCCGCAGTGGATGCAGCTCCCGAACGTGCCGGAGTCCATGCGGCCGAGCGCCTCGTCGACCTGGAGCATGAGCTGGCGCTCGCCGTCCGAGAGCGAGAACATGAACTCGCGGTTGTACGAGTTGTTGGCGCGGTCGACGATGTCTTCGGTGCCTTCGTCGGCGGAGGCCTGGCCGGCGGCGAGATCGCTGCGGTAGAGATCGGTGATTTCCTGCCGCTTGTGCAGGAGCTTCTCCCGCAGCACCGCGAGATCGGCGTTCTTCGCGGCCGCAGGGGTCGTGGTCTTCGCCGTCTTCGCCATCCTGGTCTCTCCTTTCGCCCGGCCGGTCCGCCCGGCGGCGGCCGCCGATCTTAAACCAACCGCGCGGGCGGGCAAACACTTCCGGCCGGCCGCCTATTTCCGCCCGCTCATTTGTGGTAGCGGCCGCCGGCGGCGATGTCGAGGGCGCGGTAGAGCTGCTCGTACAACACCAGCCGCGCCAGCTCGTGGGAGAGGGTCATCGGGCCGAACGAGAGCACCCGCCGCGCCCGGGCGAGGACGGCGCGGTCGAGGCCGGCGTCGGAGCCGATCAGGAACGCGACCGGGTGCGGCCACTCGCGCCGCAGGCGGTCCAGCTCGGCCGCCAGCGCCTCCGACGACGGCGCCTCGCCCCCGCGGTCGAGCGCGATCGTCCAGCACGGCGCGGGGAGCGCCGCGAGCAGCGCCGCGCCCTCGGCGCGCCGGCGCGCCGCCCCTTCCCCGGACTGCTTCGCCCGGACCGCCACCTCGCGCACCGCGACCCGCCGGCGGATCCGCTCGCGGTAGTCCGCGCACAGCTCCTCCCAGCCGCGGCGCCGGTGGCGGCCGGCCCAGACGATGACGATCTCGCGGCTCACGCCGGGTTCATCCCACCGCCGGGTGGCCGGTGGGGTCGGAGCCTTCGACGAAGCGGTGCCAGAGGTCCTCGAAGCAGAGCGAGCGCAGGTCGCGCATGCGGTCGAGGAAGACGACGCCGTTGAGGTGGTCGTGCTCGTGCTGGACGATGCGCGCCTCGAAGCCGGCGGCGACGTAGTCGAGCGGCGCGCCGGCGCGGTCGAGCGCGCGCACCCGCACCGCCGGGTGGCGCGGCACCAGCCCGCGCAGGCCGGGGATCGAGAGGCACCCCTCCCAGTCGTGGACCAGCTCGCCGGACTCGGGGGTGAGCATCGGGTTGACGACCACCCGCGGCGCCACGGCGTCCGCGCCCTCGCCCTCGACCGCGTAGACGAAGAGCTGCCTGCCGATCCCGACCTGGGGCGCCGCGAGCCCGACCCCGCCGGCGGCGCGCATGGTCTCGAAGAGGTCGTCGATCAGGCGCTGCGTCGCCGCCGCCGCCAGCTCGCCGGCGGCGAGCGGCTCGGCCGGAGCGCGCAGCACCGGGTCGCCGAGCCGGACGATGTCGAGCACGCCCATCCGGTTCTCCAGCAGCAAAGAAAACGGGATTATAGCGTGCCGGGGCGGTCCGGTCGGAGCGCGGCGGCGTGGTATCCTGCCCGCCGCCGGCCGCGGCCCCCGGCTCGCTCGCACGCCCCGGCCCTGCCCCGATCTCGCACCGACGCCGGCACCGATCCCGACCCGCCGCCCCGCATGCACCAGGCTCCTCCCCGTCCCCGCGCCCCCGGCCGATGAGCGGCGGCCGTCCCTTCCCCCCCGTCCCGGGCGGCTACCCGTTCCCCGCGCTCGAGCTGGAGATGCTCGAGCGGTGGCGGTGCGAGCGGATCTTCGAGCGCAGCCTCGAGCTGCCGGGCGTCGACGGCGAGCCGCGGCCGGAGTTCGTGTTCTACGAGGGCCCGCCCACCGCCAACAACGTCCCCCACGTCGGCCACGTGGTCACCCGCGTGGTCAAGGACCTCTTCCCCCGCTTCCGCACGATGAGGGGATTCCGCGTCGCGCGCAAGGCGGGCTGGGACACCCACGGCCTGGCGGTCGAGATCGAGGTCGAAAAGAAGCTCGGCTTCACGACCAAGAAGCAGATCGAGGAGTACGGCATCGAGGCGTTCAACCGGGCGTGCCTCGAGAGCGTGCACACCTACGAGCGCCAGTGGCGGGCGATGACCGAGCGGGTCGGCTACTGGACCGACCTCGACAACGCCTACTGGACGTTTTCCAACGAGTACATCG
The DNA here is from genome assembly GCA_964573125.1 of uncultured Thermoanaerobaculia bacterium. GTDB lineage: Bacteria > Acidobacteriota > Thermoanaerobaculia > Multivoradales > JBCCEF01 > CAVSQV01. The sequence goes on along the minus strand of CAZNIX010000190.1, from coordinate 5,880 downwards.
AATCGGTCTGGTGGGCGCTCGGCGAGCTGCACGAGAAGGACCTGCTCTACGAGGGGTTCAAGGTCCAGTGGTACTGCGCGCGCTGCGGCACCGGGCTCTCCAGCCACGAGGTGGCGCAGAACTACAAGGAGGTCGACGACCCGTCGATCTGGACGCTCTTCCGGGCGCGGCAGGGGCAGCGGCTGCGGACGATCGAGGGCGGCGAGGTCTCGACCGATCAGCCGGTCGAGCTCGTCGCGTGGACCACGACGCCCTGGACGACGCTCGCCAACGTCGCGCTCGCAGTGCACCCCGAGATGACCTACAAGGCGGTCGAGCATCCGGAGCGGCCGGGGACGTTGTTGCTGTTCGGCGAGGAGCTGGGCAACCCGGTGCCGCTCGCGGCCGAGGTGGACGGCAAGCGGACGGTGCGCGACCTCCGCGAGCTGCCCGCGGTCGCGCGTTTCCAGGGCCGCGACCTCGACGGCCTGCTCTACGAGCGGCTCTTTGCCTTCGCCGAGCCGGACCTCCTCGGCCGCGTGGTGCTCGGCGACTACGTGACCGCGAGCGAGGGCACCGGCCTCGTCCACACCGCGCCGCCGTTCGGAGAGGATGACTACGCGACCAGCGAGCGCTATGGCTTGAAGCTGATCTTCTCGGTCGACGACGAAGGCAAGATCAAGCCCGGCTTCGGCCCCTGGGAGGGCCGCTGGTTCAAGGACGCCGACGCCGAGATCATCAGGGACCTCCGCGCCCGCGGCCGGATGCTCCACGCCGACCGCCACCACCACAACTACCCGTTCTGCTGGCGGTGCGACCGGCCGCTCTTGTCCTTCGCGCGGGCGAGCTGGTTCGTCAAGACCACGGCGTGCCGGGACGCACTGGTCGAGAAGAACAAGTCCATCCACTGGCGCCCGCCCCACGTTGGCGAAGGCCGCTTCGGCAACTGGCTGGAGAACGTCGTCGACTGGGCGCTGTCGCGGAAGCGCTACTGGGGGACGCCGCTGCCGGTCTGGAAGTGCGACGGCTGCGGGGCGGTCGAGGTGGTCGGTTCGGCGGAGAGTGCGGACGGGCGCCGGCTCTCAGCCTTCGAGCGGCTGTTCGAGCTGTCCGGCCGTGAGCGGCCGGCGGACCTCTACGACCGCGCGCAGTTCGACCCCCACCGGCCGTTCATCGACGAGTTCACGTGGAACTGCGCGGCGTGCGGCGCTGCCGGGCGAAGCGGCACCTTCCGCCGCGTCGAGGACGTGATCGACGCCTGGTTCGATTCGGGCGCGATGCCGTTCGCGCAGCACCACTATCTGGGGGTTGGCGTGCCGGAGTTCGATCCCAGCGCGGAGGTTGCGGTCGGGGGAATGGCTGTCGTCGAGCCGCGCGGCTTCCCCGCCCACTTCATCGCGGAGGCGATCGATCAGACCCGCGGATGGTTCTACACGCTGCACGTCCTTGGCGTGCTGCTCTTCGACTCGCCGGCCTATCTCAACTGCATTGTCCTGGGCCACGTCAACGACGAGCAGGGCCGCAAGATGTCGAAGCGCCTGGGCAACTTCGTCGAGCCGGACACGGTGATCGACGAGACCGGCGCCGACGCCCTCCGCTGGTACTTCTACATCAACGACCCGGAGCAGAACTCGCGGTTCTCGGCGCGCTTGGTGCGCGAGGCGGCGCAAGGGTTCCTGATCCCGCTGTGGAACGCGCTCTCCTTCTTCACGATCTACGCCAACCTCGACGGCTGGCACCCGCGGCGCGGGCCTGCGCCGGCGCTCGCGGATCGCGCCTGGCTCGATCAATGGATCTCGCTGCGGCAGGCCGATCTGGTCGAAGGTGTGACCAACTGCCTCGACGGCTACGCGGTCGGTGAAGCCGCACGGCTGATCGAGAAGTTCCTCGACGACCTGACCAACTGGTACATCCGCCGGAGCCGTGACCGCTTCTGGGCCGAGAACCCCGAGAGCGCCGACAAGGAGGCCGCGTACCACACGCTCTACGAGGTGTTGACCACGCTCGCGCGGCTGATCGCACCGTTCACGCCGTTCGTCGGCGACCTGCTGCACGCGCATCTCGTGCGGAGCCAACGGGATGTTGCGCCGGCCAGCGTCCACCTCGAGGCCTGGCCCGAGCTGGAGAGCTTCTTCGCGAGCGAGGACGAGGACGTCCGGCGCCGGTTGGCTCCAGCCCTGGTGCACGGGATGCGTGTCGCCCAGCGCGTGGTCGCCCTCGGCCGCGCCGCGCGCAACGCCCGCAACCTCAAGACTCGCCAACCTCTCGCCGGCATCACCCTGGTCGCGAAGTTGGAAGCCGCGTTCCGCCCCCAAGTCGAGGACTTCGCCGACCTCATCAAGGACGAGCTGAACGTCAAGACCATCCGCTGGGCCGAGGACCGCACGGAGTTCGTCCGCCACGAGGTGAAGCCGAACTTCCGCGCCCTCGGCAAGCGGCTCGGCCCGCTGATGCCGAAGGTCAAGGCCGCCCTCGAGGCCGCGGACGGCGACCGCCTGGTCGAGACTCTCGAGGCGGAGGGTGCGATCGAGCTGACCGTCGACGGCCAGCCGGTCCGCCTCGACCGCAACGACCTCGAGATCCGCCTGATCGAAAAGGAGGGCCTCGCCACCGCCGGCGACCGCGAGCTGCTGGTCGCGCTCGACACCGCGATTACGCCCGAGCTGCGCGCCGAGGGGTGGGCGCGCGAGGTGGTCAACCGCATCCAGACCGCGCGCAAGGACGCCGACCTCGACTACGCCGACCGGATCCGCGTGCGCTACCGCGCCGGCGACGAGCTGGAGGCCGCGATCGCGGCCCACCGCGACTGGATCGCCGGCGAGACGCTGGCAGTCGAGCTCCTGCCGGCGGACGGAACCGCGACCGGGGCCGGCGGCTCCCTCGCCGTCTCCGCGATCGACGACCACGATTTCGCGCTCGCCATCGAGCGCGTCGACAAGCCGGCGAGCTGAGACCGAGGGCACGAACCATGGCCGGGATCTTCAAGGCGTACGACGTCCGCGGGGTCTACCCCGCCGAGATCGACGAGGCGACGGCCGAGAAGATCGGCGCCGCATTCGGCTTCCTGGTCGAGGAGGCGGACCGCGCCGCCGGCGGCCCGGTCGTGGTCAGCAGGGACATGCGCTCCCACAGCGAGCCGCTCGCCGCGGCCCTGGTCGAGGGGCTGCGCGGCACCGGGCTCGACGTCATCGACGTCGGCCTCGCCACCACCCCGATGAACTACTTCGCGGTCGGCCACCTCGGCGCCGCCGGCGGCATCCAGGTCACCGCCAGCCACAACCCGGCGAAGTACAACGGCATGAAGCTCTCGCTGCGCGAGGCACGCCCGGTCTCGGGCGACCACGCCATCCCGCTGCTCGAGGCGAAGGTGCGCTCCGGCGAGCGCGCGGCGGCTCCGGGCGGGCGCCGCGGTGGTTACCGTCGGGACGAGATCTTCGACGCCTACCGCCGGCACGTGCTCGCGCTCCTCGAGCGGCCGGAGGGCGCCCGGCGGCTCAAGGTCGCGGCCGACGCCGGCAACGGCATGGGTACGCTCTACCTGCCGATCCTCGAGGCGATGGGGGTCGACCTCGTGCCGCTCTACTTCGAGCTCGACGGCACCTTCCCCCATCACGAGCCCAACCCGCTCAAGGAGGAGAACCTCGCCGACCTGGTCGCGGCGGTGCGCCGGGAGGGCGCCGACCTCGGGGTCGCGTTCGACGGCGACGCCGACCGCGCCGCGTTCATCGACGAGCGCGGCGAGCCGGTCGGGAGCGACCTCGCCACGGCGCTGATCGGCGGCGAGCTGCTCGCCGAGCACCCGGGCAAGGCGGTGGTCTACGACCTGCGCTCCTCGCGCGCGGTGCCCGAGTACATCGCCGAGCGCGGCGGCGTGCCGGTGCGCGAGCGCGTCGGCCACTCGTTCATCAAGGCGACGCTGCGCCGGCACGACGGCGTCTTCGGCGGCGAGCTGGCCGGCCACTACTACTTCCGCGCCAACTACTTCGCCGACTGCGCGATCCTCGCCCTGATCGAGATCGCGAACCTCCTCTGGCGGAGCGGCGAGCCCATGTCGGCGCTGGTCGCGCCGCTGCGCCGCTACGCGAAGAGCCCGGAGATCAACTTCGAGGTCGAGGACAAGCAGGGCAAGATCGAGCTGCTCGCCGCGCGCTACGCCGGCGGCGCGATCGACTACCTCGACGGCATCACCGTCGCCTACCCGAGCTGGTGGTTCAACGTCCGCCCCTCGAACACCGAGCCCTACCTGCGCCTGGTGCTCGAAGCCGCGACCGCGGAGGAGCTGGCGAGCCGGCGCGCCGAGCTGGAGGCGCTGCTCGGCACCCCCGCCCACTGACGATTGGGGGACCGCCGGTCCGGGGCGTGGGCGCTCCTCCCCGGCACCGGCGCTCGCTCTGAGTGGCTGTACCGCCGGTCCGGTCCGTGGGCGCTCCTCCCCGGCACCGGCGCTCGCTCTTCTGGACTGCGGGGGCGTTGCTCGCGCCTGCTACGGACCGGACCTCCTTGCCCGGGCGCTCCAGCTTGCTCGGGTTTCCGGGGAGGAGCGCCCAGTCCCGGACCTCCTTGCCCCGGCGGGGGTCAGTCTCGGCTGCTACCGCCGAGGAGCCCCGCCCGCAGCAGGAAGTAGAGGAGCGTCCCGATCGTGGAGACCACGGCCGCGACGTAGGTCATGGCGGCGGCGTTGAGGACGCGGTCCATGCCGGAGCGCTCCTGGGGCAGGACGATGCCGTTGGCGACGGCCAGTTGCTTGGCGCGCGCCGAGGCGTCGAACTCGACCGGCAGGGTGACGAGCTGGAACAGCAGCACGGCCGAGAACAGCACGGCGCCGAACAGCACCACCTGCTGGCCGAACGCGACGTTGCCGGTCATCATCATCAGGATCAGACCGCCGAGCATGACGAAGTAGCCGAGGTTGGAGCCGATGTTGGCGGTCGGCACCAGCGCCGAGCGCAGCGCCAGCGGCTTGTAGCCGGCGGCGTGCTGGATCGCGTGGCCGGCCTCGTGGCAGGCGACGCCGACCGCGGCCACCGAGGGCACCCCGTAGACGTTCTCCGAGAGCGCCAGCTTCTTGGTCGTCGGGTTGTAGTGGTCGGAGAGCATCCCGCGGTGGGGAACGATCTCGACGTCGCCGATGCCGGCCGAGGCGAGCAGCCGCTGGGCCGCCTGGGCGCCGGTCAGCCCGGACAGCGTGCGCACGCGCGAGTACTTCTTGAACGCCGAGCGGGTGCGCCAGCTCGCGAACAGCGCGAACGCGAACGCCGGGAGCATGATGACGAGGTAGAGCGGATCGAACATCGCCGGGAACCTCCTTGCGAAGCCTCTCAACCTCCGCGACGGAGGCCATTATTTCCCGGCGTCGCGGCTCACGGGCCGCGCGGCCCTCGGCCCCGCAATCCCGGCCCCGCGGTCCCCCCGGGCACCGCGGTTCCCGGCCCCGCGGTCCCCCCGGGCACCGCGGTTCCCGGCCCCGCAGTCCCCCCGGGCGCCGCGGTTCCCGGCGCCGCGGTCCCCCCGGGGCCGAGGTCCGCGGAGTCACTGTGCCCGCGGGCTACACTGTAGCCGGGCGCCGCGGCGGGCGGCGCCGGTCGGCGGGTGGATCCGCAAGGAGGTGCGATCATGAGCGAGACGGACCGCGAACGGACCGCGCTGGTCACCGGCGGCAGCCGGGGCATCGGCCGCGCGATCGTCGAGGCGCTGCTCGAGGACGGCTGGCGGGTCTACCTGTGCAGCTTGCGCGCCGAGTCGGTCGCGCGTGCGCTCGGTGAGCTGTCGGCGCGCTGGGGCGGGCGGGTGCGGGGGCGGCTGCGGCTCCTGGGAGCCTGGCCGTCGGGGTGCCTGGGGCGAGCGCGGCAGGTGTCGGGGCTGATTTGACTGAACATCCCGGTCGGGCACTGGATCGAACCC
>CAZNIX010000189.1:0-8743 GCA_964573125.1 uncultured Thermoanaerobaculia bacterium | reverse complement strand
GCCGCAGAGGCCACGCCGGCGGCCGCCGGCCTCGGGCTCCCGCGCGCCGACGAGACCGCCGCCGAGGAGCGCTGGGCCGCCGCCCGCGCGCGCATGGTCGACGAGCAGATCCGCGCCCGCGGCCTCGCCGACGAGCGCGTGCTGGCGGCGATCGGCGAGGTGCCGCGCCACCGCTTCGTGCCCGAGTCGGAGCGCCGCTTCGCCTACTCCGACCAGCCCCTGCCGATCGGCTGGGGCCAGACCATCTCCCAGCCTTACGTCGTCGCGCTGATGTGCTCGCTCGCCGATCTCGGCCCCGACGACAAGGTGCTCGAGATCGGCACCGGCTCGGGCTACCACGCGGCGGTGCTCTCGCGGCTCGCCGGCGAGGTCTACACGGTCGAGATCGTCGCGCCGCTCGGCCGCCGCGCCGAGGAGAACCTCGCTGCGCTCGGCTACGGCAACGTCCGGGTGCGCATCGGCGACGGCTACGAAGGGTGGCCCGAGGCGGCGCCGTTCGACGCCGTCGTCCTCACCGCCGCGCCGCCCGAGGTGCCGAAGCCGCTGCTCGACCAGCTCGCCGTCGGCGGCCGCCTGGTGGTCCCGGTCGGCGGCGCCTGGGAGCAGGAGCTGCGAGTGATCACCCGCACCGCCGGCGGCTACGAGACCGAGCGCGTCGCCCCGGTCCGCTTCGTGCCGATGACCGGCAAGGCGGGCGGGTGAGGCCGAAGTCGCTTGGCGCCAGAGTCAGGTAGACGAGGTTCCCATGACGGCCGGCCCCTGCGCGGCCATACCGGGCCTCCAAAGTGTCATGGGAGCGCCGCGCCGGGAACTCAGTTGCTCGCTCTCGTGTCTACATGACCACAGACTGTTAGGGGACACTCCAGAGAAGGTGGCGCCATGACCGGACCGAGCAGGAAAAGGCCAGCCGAGTCGGAACCTTCCCCTCACACGATCACGCAACTGGTCCTGCCGCTGGTGCGCCGAGGCCAAACGTCCCGCCGCAACCGCCGACTATCCGGAGCACGGCTTCTGTTGGTTGCCGCTGTGCTGGCCGCCTCCTCCTCGGCGCAGCCTGTCGGCGCGCAAGCTCCTCCGGCGGACTTCCGCTACATCGAGGAGAGGTGCGCAACGCAGGGGGGGAACTGCAACGTTCCCGGGCCGACGACGCCGGGAAGCCCCGCGTTCTGCGGCCCTCCCTTTAGCGGTTGCGGCTCGAACTTCCGCAACTGTCTCCGGCCGACGGTCGTGGGCCCATACATCGAGCCCGTCATCGAGACCACCGGCGACCGCACGGCGCGCTACGTGTTCGACGTCATCGCGCCGTGGAACAACTACGCCTCCAGCGAGGGTCAATCCTGCAACGTCTCCGGCACGCAGGACGTGATCTGGCGAACGACACCGGTTCCGAGCGACTACTGTCCCGCCGGACAGCAGACGCTGCTCCAACCGAGGTCGTGGGACCATTACGAGACCTGGGTGCAGGGCTCCACTCTCTCCTGCAGCATCAGCTCGTCGGCGATCGACGGTCCCTGGTACGTGCTGATCAAGACCTGCCAGCAACCCTGCTGCTTGCAGCTGTGCCCGCCTTTTTGCGAAGTGAACTGCGTCTGCGGCTTCCAGACCTGGGAGGAGAAGACCGTCCCGATGCAGGAGATCACGCCGCGCGATCTCGGCTGCGAGCGTCCGCCGGCGCGGCCCTGCGAGGACATGGAAGGGGTCTGCTGCCTGCCCGGCGGCGCGCCGCCGATCGGCGGCACGCCGGGCGGCGCGCTCACCCGGCCCACCGCCGAGGGGGGCGCCGGGCTGCCGGTTGCGCTGACCGGAATCTTCGTGGTGCCGGAGGGAGGAGCGCCGGCCGACTTCGATCTCTCCTACTTCGCGGGCGCCGCGGGCCGACCGGGCTTGCCCGGCTCCGTCGCGTGGTCGACGCGCCTCGGTCAGGGGTGGAGCCACGCGTTCGCCCAGCGCATCGTCGTCGACCCCGACGAGCAGCACGTGTGGCGGATCGACGGCAACGCGGGATACACCGAGTTCGACGACCTCGCGGCGGGCGTCTACACGACCGTCTTGCCGGCGGACGAGAAGCGGACGCTGGAGTGGCTGGGCGCGGGCGCCGGCTGGCTCCTGGGGGGTCTCGACGGGTCGGAGACCCTGCTTCGAGCGGACGGCCAGTGGTTGGAAACGGTCGACCGGCTGGGCAAGACGACCAGCGCCACCTACAGCGGCGACACCCTGGTCGGGGTGACGATGCCGGACGGGCGGTCCTACGAGCTGACCTACCACGGCTCGGGCAAGCTCGAGTCGATCACCGAGATCGGCGTCGATCAGACTACGACGCGAAGCTGGCAGTACGCGTGGGCGGGGCACCAGCTCGGTGGGATCGCCATGCCGGACGGGCGAGCCTGGGAGTTCGAGTACTCGGCGAGCCTGCTGCCGCGGATGACCCGCCAGCGCCTGGTGCCCGCCGGCGGCGGGACCGCGCGCGTGGAGCGGGCATGGGAGTACGACGACGAGGGCGTGCTGCTGCGGACGTGGAAGGGTGCGGAGACGTTCGGCGCCGCCGAGGCGGTGGAGCCGTACGAGTTCGCGCAGCCGACCGAGGGCGAGACCGTGGTCACCGATCCCTACGGCAACGACACGACCTACACCTGGGAGCGCGAGGTGGACAGCGGCGCGCCGCGCGTCGTGTCGATGGTCGGCGACTGCCCGCACTGCGGCGCCTCGCCGGTGACCACCTGGCAGTACACCGATCCGGTCAACCCGTTGCGCCCGACGGTGATCGAGGACGCCCTCGCGCGCATCACCGAGATCGACTACGACGCGTTCGGCATGGTCACCAACCGCCGCGAGGCGGTCGGCACGCCGGAGACGCGCGAGACCTTCTGGGACTACGACGAGCCGGCGTTCCCGGCCTTCCCGACGGCGATCACTCGGCCCTCGGCGATCGCCGGGTGCCCGGGCGGACGGGTGCTCGAGACCATGTACGACTCCGGCAACGGCCGACCGACGTCGAGCATCGTCTCGGGCTGCGAGCAGCCGGGCGACGCGAGCGTGACCGCGTTCACCACCACGTTCGACTACACGGGGACGACCGGACCCGAGGCCGCCACCATCGACCCGCCGGGTCACGGCACCGCCGATCAGACGACCTCGACGTACGATCCGGCACGGGGAGATCTGTTGGTGACGACCCGGACGGTGCCCAACCCGACGCTCGGCAACCCCACGGGCACGGCCACGACGAGCTTCCTCTACGACGCGTTCAACCGCCGGATCGAGGTCGTCGATCCCAACGGTGTCCACACCTACACCTGCTACGACGCGCTCGATCGGGTGACCCGATCGGTCCAGTCGACGACCACGCTGGCGGACCCGTGCGCCGCCACGACCGGAGCGGGCGTACTGGTCACCGCGTACGAGTACGATCCGGGGTTCAAGGACCTGCTGCGGGTCGTCCTGCCGCGGGGCAACGCCATCGAGCACGGCTACGAGGCCGCGACCGGCCGCCTGCTGACCATCACCCGCAAGGAGACTGCAACCGGCCCGGGCGAGCAGCGGGTCCTCTACACCCTCGACGACTACGGCCACCGCACGCTGGTCGAGCACCAAGAGCTCGACGGGAGCTGGCAGACGCGCTCGAAGACCGGCTACGAGTACTTCTCCCGCTGCCACCTCGACCGGACCCTGCACGACCCCGACGGCGCACCGGCCGTGGTGACCGAGTACGGCTACGACTGCGTGGGCAACCTGGAGAAGGTGTGGGACGCGGAGCATCCGAACCCCCCGCCACCGGACCCGCCGGTGGACCCGAGCCAGCTCTACACGTACGATCCGCTCGACCGGCTGATCACCGTGACCGAGCAGTGGGGAGGAGCGGGCGGCGGCACGGTCGAGACGCACTACGACTATGACGTTCAGGACCACCTCGTCCAGGTGATCGACGCCGAGGGCAACCCGACCGACTACGTGTACAACGACCGCGATCTCCTCGTGCGCGAGACGATGGACTGGCTCGTCGATCCGCTCGCCGACTGCACCACTGACCCGTGCGCCGCCGGCTGCGGCTGCACCGCGCACGCCTACGATGAGCACGCGGAGCTGGTGACCTCGATCGACCCGCGCGGTGTCGAGACCTCGCGCACCGTCGACGCCGCGGACCGTGTGACCCACATCGACTACGGCGCCGACCCCACCCTCGACGTCGACTACGACTACGGCGAGACTCCGGCGCTGTTCGATGTCGGGCGCCTGACCGGCATCACCCGGCACGGGGCGACCGTGGCGTACGAGTACGACGCGTTCGGCCGCATGACCCGCGACGGGGACCTGCTCATCGGCTACGACGACAACGGCAACCGAGACCAGATCACCTACCCCGGCGGCGTCACGGCGACCTACACGTTCGACTACGCCGACCGCGAGGAGAGCCTCGAGGTCGACACCGGGAGCGGCCCCGCGCTGATCGCCGGCGGCGTCCTCTACGAGCCCTCGGGCCCGCTCTCGGCGCTGACGCTGGGCAACGGCCGCACCGAGACGCGCGCTTTCGACAACCGCTACTTCCCGCAGGCGATCACGGTCTCCGGCGGCCTGCTGGACTGGTCGTACACTACGGACGCGATGGGCAACGTCACGTTGATCGAGGACCTGACGGCCGTCCCGGAGCCCGACCGGCTCTACATGTACCAGCCCTTCCAGTACTTCCTCGACTCCGCCTCGGGTCCCTGGCCGGGACCGCTCGGCTGGAGCTATGACGCGATCGGCAACCGGCTGAGCGAGACCCGCGGCGGCACGACCGACGCCTACGCCTACACGCTCAACCCGGGCGCCGGCAGCACCCCCCTGCTCGAGAGCGTCACCCTGGGGGGCGGCGGCGGCACTTGGACCTACGAGTACGGCGACGCCGGGCACCTGACGGGCGTCACCGCCGGCGCCAACGAGATCGCCCTCGGGGTCGCCGACGACGGGCGGATGACGATGGCGAACCGAACGGGAGGGGAGACCGCGTTGTTTACCTACGACGGCCGGAGCTTCCTCGCCGAGGCGACCAACGACGTGCCGGAACGGGGGCCGGTGCTCGAGGCGGGCGGGATCTTCGCCGACGGTTTCGAGGCCGGCGACGTCTGCGCCTGGTCGTCTTCGGTGGGCTGGAACGGACCGCGTTGCCCGAGCGGACCCGAGACCTCGCTCGCCGTACCCCACTACACCTCGGACGGCGCACTCCACTTCCTCGACCGTGGTCCCGCCCCGAGCCAGGTGGTGCTCTACCTCGCCGGCCGCCCCGTGGCGCTGCTGGCGCTCGACGTCCAGCCCACCTGGCTCTATCTCACCACCGACCACGTCGGCACGCCGGTCCTGGCGACCGACGCGGCAGGCAACACCACTTGGTCCGGCGGCTTGGAGCCCTTCGGCCGTGACTGGCGGGCGGGGACCAGCGGCGGCGCGAGCGAGAACGGCGTCTTCCTGCGTTTCCCGGGCCAGTGGGTGGATCCGAGCTGGGAGGATGCCACGCTGGGGGCGGGGCTGTACTACAACGTGCACCGCTGGTATGAAGGCGGAACCGGAAGGTACACGAGACCCGACCCGCTGGGGCTCGGAGGGGGTTGGAACTTATTCCTCTACGCGGGCGCCAGCCCCACTTCGTACATCGACCCGCTGGGTCTGACGTCTTACGAGGGGTTCGATCCTGACGATGAGGCTGTGCTCAAGCAGGGGGTACAGGAGGCGAAGCAGAGACTTGGCGAGTGTTGCGCCGGGGCCGATTCGCCGCGCCTGCTTGACTTGCTGGAAAAGGCGAAGTTCGTCGCCGACGACACGCTCTTGGATAGGCGGTTTTTCTCGGGCTGTGCCGAGGTAACGTTCTGGGGTTACCTCACCAATACAATCAAAGTCGATCCAGAGGCGCTCAGGAACCCCGGCTGGATGGAGCAATGCTGCGTGCCGGGTGGGCTGGTAGTCCACGAGGTGACTCATCTGACCCTGCCTGGCCAGATAACCGAAGGTTTCTCATACGATAACGAGCACAGCTGCTTCGGCTGTGAGCAGTCGGTTGAGATGCAGGAGTACCTTGAGGAGAAGCGAAAGCGGCAGCGACCGCCTGGATCGATCTTCGGAGGTCCGTGAAGACCTTGTTCCCAGTTTGGCTGCGTCACATCCTGAAACCTCTCAAGTGGCTCGCACTTGCGTTCCTGTTGGTGTGTGGAGCATTGATAGTCACCATCTCTATTCCAGAGCGGGGGCTTTCCCGGGCGACCTACGAAGCGGCTTTCAGAACGAATCTCCAAGTGATTCGAGACGCAATACGCGACTATCGCGACACACATGGACGAGGGCCGCGGTCGCTGCAGGAGTTGGTCGAGGAGCACTACTTCCGCCACGTTCCCGTCGACCCGATTCACGGAAACCGTGTGACCTGGGTGATTCTGACCGCACCGGATGGAACGGTTGTCGACGTTCGTTCCGCATCTGAGGAGCGAGCACTAGACGGCTCCTACTACAAAGACTGGTAGAGGTGGGTGTATGGCGATGCCCTCGGGTGCATCGCCCGTGGCGGCCCGGCGCATGCGCGGCACTACCTCGCCGAGGGTCAGGCTCTAGGCAACCCGCAGGTACGGGTCAAGCCTTCGGGGTCGTGACCCTGGTGCAACGGATTGGTACTCTAGAGCACCTGGAGGTTTCCTGGATATTCGCCCCGAAAAGAGGAGGAAGACCATGAGCGAACCGCTAGTAGCATTCCGGAGCGAAGAGAACCTGGCAGAGTGCCAGGTCTCGGGAACAATTCGGACTGAGCCGCATCGGTCCGAAACCCGCGGCGGCCAACTGAGATCGCAGAGCCCCGGCGAATCGCCGGGCTCTGCTCGTCATAGCGGTATCACCGCCGCGCTACCGTGCGCCGAAGTCTTGCCGTGTCTTAGCCTCTCGGATGAGCGAGTCGACGACGTAGGGATGCGGTCCCTGTCGTCGGCGGGGAGGCTGTCGAGGGTGGCCCAGCGCTCGACCACGTCGCTCTGGCTGAGCAGATTGGGAACCTCCTGCTCGCGGCAGGAGGACGCGGGCCCCGCCATCGGCACGCGGGTGCGACTTCCTGCGGCTGCGCGGCCAGTGGCTCGGCCAGGCGGGCTTCGTTGAGGGCGAGCGGGTGCGGGTGGCGGTGGAGCCGGGCCGGCTGGTGATCGAGCCGGTCGGGAGCTGAGCCGATGGCCCGGGGCCGCTCCTCCCCACCGCTCGGTCACGGTGATCCGCGATCATCTGTTGCGTTGCATGCCCACTTGGAGCCCTTCGGCCGTCACTGGCGGGCGGGGACAAGCGGCGGCGGACGCTGGTCAACCGCGGCCGCGCGCTCGAGAAACGTCGCCTACGTGGTGGCGAGCAACCAGGCCGCGAGCCTCGCCCACTATCCGCCGTTCTCCTGGCCCGGCGGCAGCCAGATCGTCGACTTCGAGGGGCGGCTGCTCGCCCGGGTCGACCCCGGGCCGGGCGAGTTCGCGCAGCCGACCGAGGGCGAGACGGTCGCCTGTCCAGGTAGTGGGATATCAGCGTGTTGCACCGCTGGTGCCACGGGCGGCGCCGGCGGGGCGGCGGGGGCTGAGAGCGAGGGGGGCGGCGACCCGCCACTATCCCGGAGGGTAGGCCGTGACGCGCCCGGCGGGGGTTGGCGGTGAGCGCCGGCCGACCCTCCCTCGGTCCGCCTTCCCGGCCCACTTGCGGCAACGCTGTAGACTCACCCCCGGGGTGTGGGCTAGGCTCCTCCTCAACATGCAATCGGCTCCTCGATTCCGCTGCCCAGGGAGGCGCCAGTGCGTAGGGCGGCTGAACGACGGGGAACTCTGCCCGAGGAGGGGTGGCGACCAATGAACTACCGGAACACCGAGATCAAGCTTGCGGCCCTGGTGGGCTACTTCAACGACGACACCATAAACTTGAATCCAGTCTTCCAGCGCGGCCAAGTATGGAATGTAGCGCTACGCCGCGGTCTTGTTGAAAACATCGTCAAGGGTCGACCCATCCCAGCGATCTTTCTGTACAAGGACGACAGGGGCTCGCGGTACACCTACAACATACTCGACGGAAAGCAACGCCTAGAGAGCCTCCTGCTCTTTATCGGCAGCTCGAATCCGCAACTCAAGATCGACAACCTCGGAAAGTACTTTTTTCCGCGCGCGCGAACCGATGCAGAGTTTTGGATCAATTTGGAAGGCAAGAAGGTTTACTTCAAGAACCTGGCCGACCATCACTTGCGTGATTTTCGCGAGTATGTCATCCCAACAATAGAAATAACGCTCGATGAAGACACCAACTTCGGCGACATTATCAGCCTCTTTGTGGACATCAATCAGAAGGGCTTGAAAGTCACCCGCTTTGACATCGTGAAGGCGATGAGCGCCCGCAACTGGCTGTTGAAGTCCGTGTTCGCCTTGCTGGCGTTGGACGAGAGGCGCGAGCAGGCCAAATTCTACAGAATCAAGAACAACGAGTTCAGTTACGTATTGAAGCGTCTATCGGTGATAGCGAAGGCCTCAGACAACCAAGTCAAAGTGGACAGGATGTGGGAAAGGTTGCTAGAGATCGCGCAGTTCGTTCAAAGTGGCGACCACCGCAAGCCGGTCGATATTCTGAAGGGGTTCATCAGTGCGCGTGACCAAACGCAGCCGCGTCTTACCGCCGAGGAAACGGCCAAGCTCAGGAGGGTTTTCAGGTTTCTGCGGTCCGCCTACAAGGGCAAACGTTTGGCTCTCCTGGAGTAGGAGTGGGTAGCCGGGACGCG
>CAZNIX010000188.1:0-8759 GCA_964573125.1 uncultured Thermoanaerobaculia bacterium | reverse complement strand
CCCACGCTCGGCCCTGCCTTCCCAGAGGCTTTCCCAGGGACGGTAAACAGATACGGCCGCGAGGCACGGGCGGGATCGTGGCAAGCGGTTGCCGCTGCCGCGCTCTCCTGGGATTGGTTGGTTCTCGAGCTCAGCTCCGAGCCCGACCCACTGACCTCTCCTTGACCGCCCGCACGAACGCCGCGGCGTGCTCGGGCGGGGTGTCCTTGAGGATGCCGTGGCCGAGGTTGGCGACGTGGGGGCCGCCGGCGCCTTCGGCGAGCATCGCTGCCGTACGCCGCTCGATCTCGGGGATCGGGGCGAGGAGCGCGGCGGGGTCGAGGTTGCCCTGGAGCGCCTTGTCCGGGCCGACGATGCGCCGGACCTCGGAGAGCGGCAGGCGCCAGTCGACGGACAGCACGTCCACCGACAGGCCGGCGAGCGTGGGCAGGAGGTGGGCGCCGCCGTTGACGTAGTAGACGAGCGGCGCCCCGGGGTGGTCGCGGCGCAGGCGCGCGATCACGCGCTCGAGCGGCGGCCGGGCGAGGGCGTCCCAGCGCGCGCGGTCGAGCAGACCGCCCCAGGTGTCGAAGAGCTGGATCGCCTGGGCGCCGGCGGCGAGCTGGCCGGCGAGGTAGTCGGCGGAGACCTCGCCGAGGCGGTCAAGCAGCTCGCCGAGGCCGGCGGGATCGGCCCAGCTCCAGGCGAGCAGGTGCTCGAACTGCCTCGAGCCGCCCCCTTCGACCAGGTAGGCGGCGAGCGTCCACGGCGTGCCGCCGAAGCCGATCACCGGCACCCGCCGAGCGGGGCCAAGCCCGTCGAGCTCCCGGCGCACCAGCCGCAGCGTTTCGAAGACGTAGCCGAGCGTCGCGCCGACGTCCGGCCGCCGCAACCGCGCGAGGTCCTCGCGCCGGCGCACCGGCGCGGGGAAGTGCGGCCCCTCGCCGGCGAGGAACTCGAGCCGGGCGCCCATCGCCTCGAGCGGCAGCAGGATGTCGGCGAAGACGATCGCGGCGTCCACCCCGAGGCGCCGCACCGGCTGGAGCGTCAGCTCGGCGGCCAGCTCCGGGGTCTTGCACAAGGTCAGGAAGTCGTGCTTTGCCCGCACCGCCCGATACTCGGGGAGGTAGCGGCCGGCCTGGCGCATCAGCCACACCGGTACCCGCTCGACCGGCTCGCCGCGGCACGCGCGGAGGAAGAGGTCGCTCATCGAGCGGGCAGGATACAGCGTCGCGGGGCTGTAGACTCGCGCGATGATCGCGATCGGCGGCGCCGAGCTGACCCTCGACCACTTCCGGCGCGCCGTCCTCGGCGGCGAACGGTGCGCGCTCGCGCCCGGCGCCCGCGAGCGGATCGCGGCCGCCCGCGCCGTCATCGACCGGGTCGCGGCGGGCGAGGACGCGGTCTACGGCGTCAACACCGGGTTCGGCGAGCTGGCCCGCGTGCGCATCCCGCCCGAGAAGCTCGCGGCGCTCCAGGTTCGGCTCGTCCTCTCGCACGCCGCCGGCGCCGGCGAGCCGCTCCCCGACGAGGCGGTGCGCGGCATGCTCCTGCTGCGCGCCCACACGCTCGCCCGCGGCCACTCCGGGGTGCGACCGGAGCTGGTCGAGGCGCTCCTCGCGCTGCTCGCCGCCGGCGTCCTGCCGGTGGTGCCGAGCCGCGGCTCGGTCGGGGCGAGCGGGGACCTCGCGCCGCTCGCCCATCTCGCGCTGCCGCTGCTCGGGCGCGGCCGCGTGCGCTGCGGCGGCCGCGAGATGCCGGCCGTGGAAGGGCTCGCACGCGCCGGCCTCGCGCCGCTCGAGCTGGCGCCCAAGGAGGGGCTGGCGCTGATCAACGGCACCCAGGCGATGACCTCGCTGCTCGCGCTCGCCGCGCTCGAGGCGCGCCGCCTGGTGCGCGCCGCCGACCTGATCGGGGCGCTCTCGACCGACGCCCTGCGCGGCACCGACGCCGCGTTCGATCCGCGCCTCCACGCGCTGCGTCCCCACCCCGGCCAGATCGCGAGCGCGGCCAACCTCTGGCGCCTGCTCCAGGGCTCGGCGATCCGGGAGTCGCACCGCGACTGCGCGCTCGACCGGCGGGTCCAGGATCCCTACAGCGTGCGCTGCATGCCGCAGGTGCACGGCGCGGTGCGCGGCGTCCTCGCCGACTGCGAGGCCAAGCTCGCGGTCGAGCTGAACGCGGTGACCGACAACCCGCTGGTGTTCCCGGGCGAGGGGCCCGGCGCCGGAGTGGACGCCGGGGAGGTGGTCTCGGGCGGAAACTTCCACGGCGCCCCGGTCGCCCATGCCGCCGACGCGCTGGCGGCGGCGCTGACCGACCTGGCGGCGATCAGCGAGCGGCGGACCGAGAAGCTGACCAACAGCGCGTTCTCGGGCCTGCCGCCGTTCCTGGTCGAGGACGCCGGGGTCAACTCCGGCTTCATGATCGCCCAGGTCACCGCCGCCGCCCTGGTGTCCGAGAACAAGACGCTGAGCCATCCGGCGGCGGTCGATTCGATCCCGACCTCGGCCGACAAGGAGGACCACGTCTCGATGGGCATGTGGGCGGCGCTCAAGCTCGGCCGCGTGGCCGCCAACGCGCGCACCGTGCTCGGCATCGAGCTGCTCGCCGCCGCCCAGGGGATCGATCTCCTGCGCCCGCTGATCTCGAGCCCGCCGCTCGAGGCGCTCCACGCCGCGGTGCGCGCGCGGGTGCCGGCGTGGCGCGAGGACCGCGAGATGGCGCCCGACATCGCCGCCGCCGAGGCCTTCGTGGCCGGCGATCTCGACCGCGATCTCGCCGCCCTGGAGTGAGCGCGCGGAGCGACCGGAGCCGGCGGCGGGCGGAATGGATCTAAACTGGCTCGCACGGTCGGGGCGAATCGGCCGCATCCACGCCGGCCGGCCGTGAACGTGGAGTGATGCCGTCGGCTCGGGAAGGATGGGAGGTCCGCCGGTGTATCAGCTCGTCGCCTACACGCCCGAGGGGGTCCGGCGCTTTCCGGTGCTGCGCAGCCGGCTGGTGATCGGCAGCCAGCCGGAGTGCGACGTGCCGCTGCCCTACACCGGGGTCGCCCAGCGCCACGCCGAGGTGCTGTTCGACGGCGAGAAGCTCCGCGTCGCCGACCTCGGCAGCCGCAAGGGGGTGCAGGTCAGCGGCCGGCGGGTGCGCGAGGCGGAGCTCGAGGTGCTCGACGAGATCCGGGTCGGCGCGGTCACGCTGCTGGTCGAGGACGTCCATCCCGACCCGGCCGCCGAGCCGGCCGAGGCGGCCGCCGCTGCGCCGCCGCCCGAGCCTTCGGCCGAGCGCATGGTCGACCACCTCGCGCGCTTTTCCGAGTGGGTGCTCGCCGACGTCGAGAGCCGCACCACGCTCGAGACCATGGTCCGCGGCGTGCTCGACGATTTCGGCGGCGGCCTGCTGCTGCTGCTCCAGGGCGAGCCGCTGGCCGAGGCCGGGATCAAGCTGCTGGTGGCGAGCGACGACTCCTGGCTCCACCGCGGCGACGAGGTGGTCACCCAGGCCGTCGCCCGCCGCGCCGCCCAGCCGACCCCGGCCGGCGGCGACGCGTTCGAAGGCGAGCTGGCCGGCGCGCCGGCCTGGATCTGCCATCACGCTTACGTCGCGATCGAGCGCCCCTACGCCCTGATCACGGCCCTGCCCGGGTTCCGCGCCGAGAAGTGGAGCCCGCAGGCGGCGCTGCGCGCGCTCGGCGACCTGATCATCCTCGGCCTGATCCACCACGTCGGCTGGTACGAGCCGATCCTCCCCGGGCGCAAGGAGCGCCCCGGCCTCCAGCTCGAGGAGGGGGTGGTGG
Organism: uncultured Thermoanaerobaculia bacterium; assembly: GCA_964573125.1. Classification (GTDB taxonomy): domain Bacteria; phylum Acidobacteriota; class Thermoanaerobaculia; order Multivoradales; family JBCCEF01; genus CAVSQV01. The sequence continues at coordinate 4,981 of CAZNIX010000188.1, read as the reverse complement.
TGGGGGAGTCGGCGGCGATGGCGCAGGCGATCGAGCTGCTCGGCGGCGCGGTCGACCCGCCGGTGCCGGTGCTGCTGCGCGGCGAGCCGGGGGTGGGCAAGGAGGCGCTCGCGCGCTCGCTCCACAAGTCGGGGCGGCGGCGCGACGGCCCGTTCGTGGTCGCGAGCTGCGCCGGCGCCAAGCCGTTCCAGATCGAGGCCGACCTCTTCGGCGCCGAGGTCCCGGGGCGCGACGGCCCGGTGCGCCGCGAGGGCAAGCTCCGGCTCGCCGACGGCGGCGCCCTCTACCTGACCGACGTCGAGCAGTTGCCGCTCGACCTCCAGGAGCGCCTGGTGCGCTTCCTGCGCTCGGGGCAGGTCGAGGCGGCGGGGAGCAAGGAGGCGCACCCGGCCGACGTGCGGATCATCGCCGCGAGCCGCGGCCCGCTCGAGCCGGCGATCGCCGCCGACCGCTTCCGCGCCGACCTCGCCTACCGGCTGTCGCGCTTCGCGATCGACGTCCCGGCCTTGCGCGAGCGGAGGGAGGACCTGCCGCTCCTCATCCAGTCGCTGATCAACCGCTTCTGCCACGAGACCGGCAAGCGCATGCAGGGGATCACGGTCAAGGCGATGTCGGCGCTCGTCGGCTACGACTACCCGGGCAACCTGACCGAGCTGGAGAACATCGCGCGCCAGCTCGTCTACCGCTGCCCCTCGGGCCAGCCGGTCGACGTCAGCCTGCTCCCCGAGCAGGTGCGCCTGGCCCTGGTCCAGGCCGGCGGCGGCCGCGTCGACGCCGCCTCCGACCTCGAGCTCGACCGCCTGGTCGCCGCCACCGAGCGCTCCGCGATCCGGGAGGCGCTCAAGCGCTCCGGCGGCAACAAGTCCCAGGCCGCGCGCCTGCTCGGGCTGTCGCGCAACGGGCTGGCGATGAAGATGGAGCGGTACGGGGTGGAGGGGTGAGGGAATCAGCGCCGTGGCCCAACCGGCCACGCTCCCGCGCGGGAGCGAGTCGTTCCGCGGGTCTTCCGATAGGCTTCCTTGCGGTCGACGATCCGTATCACGATGATTACCAGCCGGTCATCCTCGATCGCATAGACAATCCGATACGCCCCCTGCCGCACGCGATAAAGCGGCTCCTCGCCCGAGAGCTTGACCACACCCGGCGGCCGGGGCTCGTCAGCGAGGGCGAGGATCCGGGCGACCACCGCCTGGCGGTCCTTCTTTCTAGGCAGTGCGTCGAGTTCCTTGGCCGCCGCGGCGGTGATCCGAAGCTCAAATCCGTCCACGGCGCCGCAGGTCCTTGACGACCTCGTCGAAGCTCAGGGTCCGCTGTCCGCGCCGCTGCGCAAAGATCTCGAGGTCCTCCGCGTCCTCTCCGAGGACGACCTCGACGGCCTCATTGACGAGTTCCGAGACGGTGCGATCCGTCGCCGCCGCCTTGAGGCGCAAGGCACGGTGGATCTCGGGGTCAAAGTACACCGTGGCGCGCTTTGATGGCTCCATGGAAAGCACCATAGCACCTGGACGTCAAGACGCCAAGGCGCCAACGAACGTGGAGACGATGATCGCCGGCCCCTCCGGCAAGCCCGCCGCCCGCCCGGTCCATCTGATCGTCCTCACCCGGTGATCCCACCCGCCGCGCGCGACGTCCGACCCGAGCGCGCGGCCCGCCCCTACGCTCGCTCTTCCGGGGGGCGCAGCCGCCGGAACGCCGTGTAGAGCAGCAGGTCGTACCCGATCTTGATCCCGGCGCCGAGCAGCAGCGGCGCCCCGAGGGCGAGGTGGGCCATCGCCAGCCCGGCCAGCGCGGGGCCGGTCGCCCAGCCGGCGAGGCGGACGAGGTTGGTAACGCCGGAAGCCACGGTCCGCTCTTCGGGGGCGACGACGGCCATGACGTAGGACTGGCGGGTGGGGACGTCCATCTCGACCAGGGACTCGCGGAGGAGGAAGAGGACGGCGGCGAGGGGGAAGGTGGGGACGAACGCGACCGCCATGAGCAGCAGGCTCGCCGGGATGTGGGTGAAGACCATGGTGTTGACCAAGCCGATGCGGCGGGCGAGCCAGGCGGCGCCGAAGTGGGAGAGGAGGTTGGCGATCCGCGCGCCGAAGAAGAGCGCGGCGACGGCGGCGGGGGAGACGCCGAAGCGCTCGAAGAAGAAGTAGGAGAGGAGGGTGGTGACCAGGAGGCCGCCGCCGATGCCGTCGACGGCGAAGAGCGCCGAGATGCGCCAGAGGATGCGGCGGGTCGAGGGCGAGACCCGGCGCCGGGGGCCGTGGGCGACCTCGACGGCGGGGGAGAGCCGGAGGTAGAGCGCGGCGCCGGCGAGCAGCAGGAGCGGGTAGAGCGCGAGCGTCGAGCGCGCCGCAGTCGCCGCAGAGAGGCCGAGCCACAGGGCGAGCAGCGCCGGCAGGCCGGCGAGGAGGCTCCCGAGCGCGCCGCTTGCGTCGTGGAGCGCGCTGTACCAGGCGAACGCGAGCGTCCGGCGCTCGGCGGGGACGGTCGCGGGGAGGGTCGCCTGCTCGAGCACCGCCGCCGCGCCGCGGTCGCGCCCCATCGCGTTGACCATGCCAAGGAACGCGAGCGCGCCGATCGCCCACGGGCTCTCGGCGGCGAGGAGCGCGGCGGCGGCGAGCGCGCCGGTCGAAACGAGCACGATCAGCGTCCGCCGCCGGCCCCAGCGGTCGCCCCACCAGGTGACCAGCAGCGCCGCGACCGTCGCGCCCGCCAAGCCGGCGGTCGCGACCGCGCCGATCGCGCCGGCGTCGAGGCCGAGCTCGGCGAGGTAGATCCCGAGCAGCACCCCGACCAGCGAGGTGGCGGTCGCGCGCAGCGCCGCGGCGGCGAGCAGGAGCCCGCGGTCGGCCTTCACGGTTCGATGATCTCCGTCTCGTGCGCTCTCGCGCCGCCCGTGGCCGCCGGCCGGATCGGCGTGGCAGGCCGGTCGGCGGCGAGCTGGTCGCCGCGATCGGCGGCCGTATGGGCCTCGGCCGCCACCCGGAACCGTGGTGTTGGGCCGGCGCTCGTCATCCCGGTCGTGGCGCCAGCCTCGCCAGCCTCTTGGGTCCATCCGCCCACGCGAGCCCGGGGCGTACAATAGCCGCATGGCGACCCTCACCGAGACCGAAGCGCTCCCGCGCACCGTGCGCGCCCCGCGCGGCACCGCGATCTCCTGCCGCGGCTGGCAGCAGGAGGCGGCGCTGCGGATGCTGATGAACAACCTCGACCCCGAGGTGGCGGAGCATCCCGAGGAGCTGATCGTCTACGGCGGGACCGGCAAGGCGGCGCGCAACTGGGAGTGCTTCGAGGCGCTGGTCGCCACGCTCCGGCGCCTCGGCGGCGAGGAGACGATGCTCGTCCAGTCGGGCAAGCCGGTCGCGGTCTTCCGCACTCACCGCGACGCGCCGCGGGTCTTGATCGCGAACTCGCTGCTCGTGCCGCACTGGGCGACCGCGGACGAGTTCCGGCGCCTCGAGGGGCTCGGCCTCACGATGTACGGCCAGATGACCGCCGGCTCATGGATCTACATCGGCACCCAGGGGATCCTCCAGGGCACCTACGAGACGCTCGCCGAGTGCGCGCGCCGGCACTTCGGCGGCAGCCTCGCAGGGCGCCTCACGGTCACCGCCGGGCTCGGCGGCATGGGCGGCGCCCAGCCGCTGGCGGTGACCATGAACGAGGGCGTCTGCCTGGTCGCCGAGGTCGACCGCTCGCGCATCGAGCGGCGCCTGGCGACCCGCTACCTCGACGAGCTGGCGCCCTCGATCCCCGCGGCGGTCGAGCGCGCGCTCGCCGCGCGCGCAGGGCGGCGGGCGGTCTCGATCGCGGTCGAGGCCAACGCGGTCGACCTCCTCGAGCACCTGCTCGCCGCCGGCGTCGTGCCCGACGCCTTGACCGACCAGACCTCGGCGCACGACGCGCTCGGCGGCTACGTGCCGCGCGGCTACGCGTTCGCGGCGGCGCTCGCGCTCCGCCGGGACGACCCCGAGCGCTACGTCGCCGCGTCGATGCGCACGATGGCCGACCACGTGCGCGCTCTCCTCGAGCTGCAGCGCTGCGGCGCGGTGACCTTCGACTACGGCAACAACCTGCGCGGCCAGGCGCTCGCGGCCGGGGTCGCCGACGCGTTCGCGATCGGGGGCTTCGTGCCGCTCTTCATCCGGCCGCTGTTCTGCGAGGGCAAGGGGCCGTTCCGCTGGGCGGCGCTCTCGGGCGACCCGGACGACCTCGCGGCGACCGACGAGGCGATCCTCGACACGTTTCCGGAAGACGCGGCGCTCGGCCGCTGGCTCCGCATGGCGCGCGAGCGGGTCGCGTTCCAGGGGCTGCCGGCGCGCATCTGCTGGCTCGGCTACGGCGAGCGGGCGCGCGCCGGCCGGGTGTTCAACGAGCTGGTCGCCTCGGGCCGAGTCAAGGCGCCGATCGTGATCGGCCGCGACCACCTCGACTGCGGCTCCGTCGCCTCGCCCAACCGCGAGACCGAGGGGATGCGCGACGGCTCGGACGCGATCGCCGACTGGCCGGTTCTCAACGCTCTCCTCAACGCGGTCAACGGCGCGACCTGGGTGTCGGTGCACCACGGCGGCGGGGTCGGCATCGGCTACTCGCTGCACGCCGGGATGGTGATCGTCGCCGACGGCACCCCGGAGGCCGCCGCGCGCCTCGAGCGCGTGCTGACCGGAGACCCCGGCACCGGGGTCGCCCGCCACGCCGACGCCGGCTACCCGGAGGCGATCGCCTGCGCCCGCGCGCGCGGCGTCGATCTGCCGATGACGTCGGCCCGGAGGGCCGCCAGATGACGTCGGCCCGGAGGGCCGCCAGATGATGTCGGCCCGGAGGGCCGCCGGAGACGCCGGCCCGGAGGGCCGCCAGAGCTCGGGCGGGGGACCGGTGAGCGCGCGGGCGCGCCCGGCGCCCGGGGCCGCCGCGCGGGCTCCGATCCCGCCGTCGTGAAGCGACGCCACCTGGAGCTGGCGCTCCTGCTCGCCGCCGTGGCGGCGCC
>CAZNIX010000187.1:0-8785 GCA_964573125.1 uncultured Thermoanaerobaculia bacterium | reverse complement strand
TGCCCGCGGCGGCGCCCGACCCCGCCCGGCTGGCGGCGGCGCGGCGCCTCCTCGGCGCCGGCGCGGTCGAGGGCCGGCTCGGCCCCTACCCGCTCGCGAGCGACGCCGACCCGGGGCTGATCGCGATCCTCGCCCGGCTCGCCGCGGTGGTCGAGCCGGCCTACCTCGAGCGCTACGGCCAGGCGCCGATCGGCGCCCCCGCCGAGGCGGTGGTGCTCTTCGCGCGCGAGGAGGACTACCGCGCGTTCCAGGACGGCGAGGAGCGGCTGACCACGCTGCCCGCCGGCGGCCACGCTTCCGGTGGGCTGGTCGCGCTCTGGGCCGGCGGCCGGCGCCGGGACGACGTGGCGGCGACCCTGGTCCACGAGCTGACCCACCTGCTCAACCGCCGCGCGCTCGGACCGGCGCTGCCGCCGTGGCTCGACGAGGGGCTGGCCAACGACCTCGCCTGGGGGTCGATCGGCGCCGACGGCGCGCTCGACCCGCGGCGCCTCGGCGGCACCGTCGAGCGCGGCGAGCTCGAGGTGACCTACCACGGCCCGCGCGCCGCCCTGCGCGCGCTCGCCGAGGCCGGCGCGGCGGAGGGCTTCCCGCGACTGTCCGGGCTCGCCGCCCTCGACTGGGAGGCCTTCGTGCGCTCGCCGCGGCGCGACGAGCACTACGCGCTCGCCGGCTTCTTCCTCCGCTACCTGCTCGCCGGCGAGCGCGGCGCCCTGGCGCCGCGCCTGCGCTCCTTCCTCGCCGCGGTCGCCGCCGGCGACCCGCCCGATGGCGCCGCGCTCCTCCGCCACCTCGAGCGGAGCTGGGACTCGCTCCAGTGGGGCTTCGAGCGCTGGCTGAGCGAGGCAGCGGCGGCCGAGGCGGGGTACGTCCCGGGCGTCGAAGCGGCCGGCGCCGGCGTGGCTCCCGTCCGCTCGCCCGGCGATGGCTGAGCGGGATCCGCGAGAGGAAACCGGGAACCGCCGGACCCGTGGTGGCGTCTGGCCCGTTTCGCGTCAGGGCCGCCGGCCGGCGGCGGCCAGCGGCTCCTCCTCGCGCCAGGCCGCGCCGCCGTCGGCGTAGCGCTCGCGCTTCCAGATCGGCGCCTCGGCCTTGAGCCGCTCGAGCGCGGTGCGGCTCGCCTCGTAGGCGGCGGCGCGATGGGGCGCGGCGACCGCGATCACCACGCTCGGCTCGCCGACCGGCACCTCGCCTATACGGTGCAGGATCGCCGCGCGCAGCCCCTCGGCGCCGGCCTCGAGGTCGGCGACGATCCGGCGCAGCGCCGCCGCCGCCATCGGCCGGTAGGCGGAGTAGGCGAGGCCGGTGACGCGTCGGCCCCGGTGCTGGTTGCGGACGGTGCCGAGGAAGACGACCACCGCGCCGCGGCCGGGGCCGGCGACCGCGGCGATCGCGCGCGCGGGGTCGAGCGGGCCGTCGGCGAGGCCGGTGGCGCCGGGCCCGCGATCGGACTCCGCCGCGCCCGGGTCGGCCGCGTCCGGCGCGCCCCCCGAGCCGCCCGAGACCGGCGGCAGGAGCGCGACCTCGCAGCCGTCCGCAAGCGCCGCCTCCGCGCCCACCAGCTCGCCGTCCACCGCCACCGCCAGCCGCGACCAGAGCGGCGCGAGGCCCGGATAGTCGGCATCGAGGCGTCGACGCAGGTCGGCGATCCGGCTCCCCGCCGGCAGCTCCACCGCGATCTCCCCCGCCCCCAGCGCCTCGCCGGCGGTGGCGAACCCCAGCACCCGGACCCGGATCGTCGCGGTCACGGGCTCGATGCTAGCCGATCAGGTCTGAAGCACTCCGGTCTTGACGCACTTGGCCCGGTGGGCCGGAGGCCCGCCAAGGACGGCGCCTATGCCGGAGTGCTTCAGGTCTGAAGCACTCCGGTCTTAAAGTCCCCCAGCTCCGGGTTGTGCGCCACCAGCTCGAGCGTGCGGGCGAGCACCGCCGGGGTCTCGGCGGGGTCGAAGATGGCGTCGACCCAGAGCCGGGCGGCGGCGTAGCGGGGGTTCATCGCGTCCTGGTAGCGCCGGCGGATGTCGGCCAGGCGCCTTTCCTTCTCCTCTTCGGAGACCTCCTCGCCGCGGTTTTTGAGCTGGATCGCGAGCAGGGTCTGCGAGGCCTGGTCGCCGCCCATGACCGCGATCGAGGCCGAGGGCCAGGCGTAGACGAAGCGCGCGCCGTAGGCCTTGCCGCACATCGCGTAGTTGCCGGCGCCGTAGGAGTTGCCGACGAAGAGCGTGATCTTGGGCACCACCGAGTTGGCGACCGCGTTGACCATCTTGGCGCCGTCCTTGATGATGCCGCCGCGCTCGGCGCGGCTGCCGACCATGAAGCCCGTGACGTCTTGGAGGAAGAGCAGCGGGATCCGCTTCTGGTTGCACAGCTCGACGAAGCGCGCCCCCTTGTCGGCGGAGTCCGAGTAGAGGACGCCGCCGATCTGGAGCTCCTTGTCGGCGGCCTTGAGCCCGGTCTTCGCCGGCACCACCAGGCGCTGGTTCGCGACCACGCCGACCGCGCGGCCGCCGATCCAGCCGGTGCCGCAGATCAGGGTCTGGCCGTAGGTCGCCTTGTACTCGTCCAGCTCGCCGCCGTCGAGGAGGCGCGCGAGCACCTCGCGCATGTCGTAGGGACGCGCGCGGTCGACCGGCAGGACGCCGTACAACTCCTCGGCGGGGTAGCGGGGCGCGACCGGCGCGCGGCGCGCGAACGGCGCCTCCGCGCCCCCACCTCCAGAAAGCCGGCCGAGCTGCGCGAACTGGCGGCGGATCGCCGCGAGGCACGCGGCGTCGTCGGCGTGGCGATGGTCGACCACGCCCGAGATGTCGGCCTGGACCACCGCGCCGCCGAGCGACTGGTTGTCGATCTCCTCGCCGATCGCGGCCTTGACCAGGTGCGCGCCGGCGAGGAAGATGGAGCTCCCCTCGACGATGTGCGCCTCGTCGCTCATGATCGGAAGATACGCCCCGCCGGCGACGCACGAGCCCATGATCGCGGCCGCCTGGTAGACGCCGGCCGCGGAGAGGCGCGCGTTGTTGTAGAACGCGCGCCCGAAGTGCTCGCGGTCGGGGAAGATCTCGTCCTGCATCGGCAGGAAGACGCCCGCCGAGTCGACCAGGTAGACGATCGGCAGCCGGTTTTCGAGCGCGATCTCCTGCGCGCGCAGAACCTTCTTGCAGGTCAGCGGGAACCACGCCCCGGCCTTGACCGTGGCGTCGTTGGCGACCACGACCGCGTCGCGCCCCGCGATCGCGCCGATCGCGACCACCACGCCGGCCGCCGGCGCGCCGCCCCACTCCTCGTAGCAGCCGTGCGCGGCCCAGAGGCCCAGCTCGAGCGGCGGCGTGAGCGGGTCGCACAGCGCGGCGACCCGCTCGCGGACGGTCATCTTGCCGCGGGCGCGCTGGCGCTCCTGGGCCTCCTCGCCGCCGCCGGCGCGCAGGATCTCTTCCTCGGCGCGTAGCCGCTCGACCTCGCCCCGCCAGTGCGCGGCGCGCCGGGCGAACTGGTCGTCTCGGGCCAGCCTGCTCTCGAGTACCGCCACCCCGGGGTCCCTCCCGTTGGTCCGAGCGGGAGTTTTACCACGCCGGGCCGGCGCCGCGACCCGGCCGTCAGTTCTCCTCGCCCTCCTCCTCGCCCTCCTCCTCGCCCTCGACGACCGCGCGCAGCTCGGGATGGGCGTCGAAGTAGGCGTCGGCGGCGGCGCGGTGGGCGGGGTGGAGGGAGAGGCGGTACATCGAGGCCTGGTAGGGGTCGTCGATCTCGTCCTCGTCGAGGCGCTCGAGCACCGCGGTGACGAAGCCGCGGGCGGCGGTGGTCCCCTGCGCGCCCTCGAAGCGCTCGCCGAACGGGCGTGCCGCCTCGGCCAGCAGCTCGCTCCGCCGCGGCCACGGCACGCCGCGCAGGCGCTCGGCCCAGGCATCGACCGTCGCGCGCATCGGTGGGTCGAGTCTCTCGTAGAGCATCGTTCCCACCTACTGCTGCTCGCGGTCGCCCTCGCCGGACACCTGGGGGTAGACCCGGATCGACTCCCAGCGCCGGAGCACGACCTCGCCGGCCGGCGCGCCCGGGCGCTTCGAGACGTCCGCGGCGCGGCAGACGTGGACCTCGACCTTGCCGCCGGCCGCCCGCGCCTTGGAGTGCCAGGCGGCGAGCTGGGCGGCGCGCCGGAGGACGTCGCGCGGCAGCTCGGCCAGCCCTTCCGGGTTGCGCACCACGACGTGGCTGCCGGCCGTGCCGCCGGCGACGTGAAGCCAGAAGTCGCGCGGCTCGGCGACCCCGAAGGTGAGCGCGTCGTTCTCGCGCGCGCCCCTGCCGACCAGGACCTCGAAGCCGTCGATCGTGAGCGACCGCCAGCCGCGGCCCTTGCTCGTCACGGTTGGATGGTACACGCGCGGCGGGGCGCGGCCGGCCGCGCGGGCCGATCCGGGCGTCGGCCGATCGCCCCGGTGCACGCTCAGGCCGGACGGGCGTCGGTGGCCGTCACCCGCCCGGCCGGTGCCGGGCGGGCGCCGAACCGCGTCCCAAGGGCAGTACCCGACCGGCACCGAACCGCCGCCACCGGCGCCGGCCTTGCGTCGAGCCCCCGCGGCGGAGGACAATCCCCGGAGTTTCCTGCGCTGACGATGGCCGCCGCGGCGGCCCTGGACGCCCTTGGGGAGGCGTGCGATGAGCGACAAGCGATTCCGGTCCGTGGTCGAGATGTTCCACCACCGCGTGGACGCGGGCGGCGACGGCGACGCGATGTACGGCCGGCGCGGCGCGGAGTGGTACACCCTGTCGTGGCGCGAGGTCGGCGCCGAGGCGCGGAAGGTGGCCGCGGGGCTCCTGAGCCTCGGGGTCGAGAAGGCGCAGCGCTGCGCCATCCTGTCGATCACCCGCCCCGAGTGGGTGACGATCGACATGGGCATCCTCGCCGCCGGCGCCGCGACGACCACGATCTACCCGTCGAACACCGCCGAGGAGAGCGCCTACATCGTCAACGACTCCGAGGCCGTGGTCTGCTTCGCCGAGAACCCCGAGCAGGCGACCAAGCTCGCCTCGGTGCGGCTGGAGATGCCGAGCCTGCGCCAGGTGGTGCTGATCGAGGGCGACCCCGGCGCCGTCGCCGGCGGCGCCGGCTGGGTGATCACCCTCGCCGAGCTGCTGGCGCGCGGCGCCGCCTGGGACGCCGAGCACCCCGGCGGCGTCGATCGGGTCGCGGAAGCGGTCGGTCCCGACGACCTCGCCACCCTGATCTACACCTCGGGCACGACCGGCAAGCCCAAGGGGGTGATGCTCAGCCACGACAACTGGGTCTTCGAGGCCGAGGCGATCGCCCAGATCGCGCTCCTCGAGCCCTCCGACAAGCAGTTCCTGTTCCTGCCGCTCGCGCACTCGTTCGCCAAGGTGCTCGAGGTGGCGATGATCGGCATCGGCACCCCGACCGCGATCGACGGCTCGATCGACGACCTGGTCGCCAACGTCGGCGCCACCCGGCCGACCGTGCTGGCGGCGGTGCCGCGGGTGTTCGAGAAGGTCTACAACCGCGTGGTCGCCGGGGCCAAGGAGGCGGGCGGGCTCAAGTACAAGATCTTCCTCTGGGCGCTCGGCGTCGGGCGCCGGGCGTCGGCGCTCCGCCAGCGCGGCGAGGAGCCGGGCGGGCTGCTCGCGCTCCAGAACAAGATCGCCGACAAGCTGGTGTTCTCGAAGCTCAAGGCGCGCTTCGGCGGCCGCATCCGCTACTTCGTCTCGGGCGGCGCGCCGCTGTCGCGCGAGATCGCCGAGTTCTTCCACGCCGCGGGGATGCTCGTGCTCGAGGGCTACGGCCTGACCGAGTCGTCGGCCGCGAGCTTCGTCAACCGCCGCGACCGCTTCAAGTTCGGCACCGTCGGGCCGCCGCTGCCCGGGGTCGGAGTCGAGATCGCCGCCGACGGCGAGATCCTGATCGGCGGCCGCGGCGTCATGCGCGGCTACTACAAGCGCCCCGAGGACACCGCCGAGGCGCTCGATCCCCGGGGGTGGCTCCTGACCGGCGACATCGGCGTCCTCGACGACGACGGCTTCTTGCGCATCACCGACCGCAAGAAGGACATCATCGTCACCGCCGGCGGCAAGAACGTCGCGCCGCAGAACGTCGAGAACATGATCAAGGCGTCGACCGGCCTCGTTTCCCAGGTGGTGATGCTCGGCGACCAGCGCCCCTACTGCGTGGCGCTGGTGACGATCAACGAGGAGACGGTCGGCAAGTGGGCGGGCGAGCAGGGGATCGCCTGGTCCGGCTACGCCGACCTCGCCGCCAAGCCCGAGGTCCACGCCCTGATCCAGGGCGAGGTCGACAAGGTCAACGCCCGCCTCGCCTCCTACGAGACGATCAAGAAGATCGCGCTCCTCCCCGCCGACTTCACCCAGGAAACCGGCGAGCTGACGCCGAAGATGAGCGTCAAGCGCAAGGTCGTCGAGCAGAAGTACCGCGACCTGCTCGCGGGGATGTACACGGGCACGGTCGCGGAGGTGTAGGTTCGCCCCCTGGCCTAGCCCCCCTCCCACCGCTGGAGCACGAGCTTGATCTCGTCGCGGTGGTTGCTCTCGTCGCGGATCAGGTCGTCGAGGTCGACCGCGATGCCGTGGTGGCCCAGCTCCTCGGCCTGGCGGCGGCGGGTGACGTAGCGGGCGATGGTGTCGATCTCGTCCTGGAGCGTGTTCTCGAGCATCTCGCGGGCGGTCGCGGCCTGCTTGACCGGGGCCGGCTCGACGGTCGGCGCGCCGCCGAGCGCGACGATGCGGTCGGCCAGCACCTGCGCGTGGCCCAACTCGTCCGGGATCTCGGCCTCGAAAAAGGCGCGCAGCTCGAGCCGCGCCCGCCCCTGGACCGAGCTGGCGTAGGTGCGGTAGGTGATGACGGCGGCGTACTCGAACGCGAGGTCCTCGTTGAGGCCCTGCAGGAACTCCTCCGGGGTGACTGGCATGGCTCTCCTCCTCTCGCTGCGAGTCTAGTCCCGGCACGCGAGGGACTTGCCACCCCGGGGGGTGGGAACCAACCGCGAACGATGGTTCGGCAGATCCAAGGTTGAACTTCGGATCCGCCGAGGTTGGAAGGAGCGAGCAGGGCCCACGCGGTTTTCGGCGTGCTACTGTGACGCCCGCATGAAAACCGTCCGCGTGGGCAACGGCCAGGGGTTCTGGGGCGACAGCGTCGACGCGCCGGTCGAGCTGCTCCGGGGCGGCGCGATCGACTACATCGGCATGGACTACCTGGCCGAGGTGACGCTGTCGATCATGATGCGGCAGAAGCTCAAGAACCCCGACCTCGGCTACGCCACCGACTTCATCGGCTTCGTGCGCCGGGTGCTCCCCGAGCTGGTCGAGCGCAACGTCCGGCTGCTCTCGAACGCCGGCGGTCTCAACCCGCACGCCTGCCGCGAGCGGATCTTCGAGCTGGCGCGCGAGCTGGGGCTGTCCGGGGTGCGGGTCGGCGTGGTCGAGGGGGACGACCTCTACCCGCGCCTGCCCGAACTGGTCGCCGCCGGCCACGAGCTGCGCAACATGGACACCGGCGAGCCGATCGCCCCCTACGTCGAGCGCATGATGAGCGCCAACGCCTACCTCGGCGCGCGGCCGGTGGTCGCGGCGCTCGAGCAGGGGGCGCTGATCGTGCTCTGCGGCCGGATCACCGATACGGCGCTCGCGCTGGCGCCGCTCGCGCACGAGTTCTCGTGGGCGCCCGACGACTGGGACCGCCTCGCCGCCGGCACCATCGCCGGCCACATCCTCGAGTGCGGCGCCCAGTGCACCGGCGGCAACCACAGCCGCTGGTGGGAGGTGCCTGACCTCTGGAACGTCGGCTACCCGATCGTCGAGGCGAGCGCCGACGGCACCTTCGTCGTCACCAAGCACCCCGGCACCGGCGGCATGGTCACCGTCGACACCGTCTCCGAGCAGCTCCTCTACGAGATCGTCGACCCGACGACCTACATCACCCCGGACGGGGTCGCCGACTTCACGACCATCCGCCTCGCCCCGGACGGCCCCGACCGCGTGCGGGTATCGGGCATCGCGGGCCGGCCCAAGACCTCGACGCTCAAGATCTCGGCCTCCTACCTCGCCGGCTACAAGGCGACCGGCCAGATCACGCTCTCGGCGCCGCGCGCGGCGGCCAAGGCCGAGCTGGCCGCCGAGTGCGTGTGGAAGCGGCTCGAGCGCGCCGGCGTGGTCTTCCCCCCGGAGCACCGCTCGCAGGAGATCCTCGGCACCGGCGTCTGCCTGCCCGGGATCTTCGCGGCGCCGGCCGAGCCGCCCGAGGTCGTGCTCCGGCTCGGCGTCCGCGACTCCGACCGCGCCAAGGTCGAGCGCTTCGGCAAGGAGATCGCGCCGCTGATCACGACCGGCCCGCCCGGGGTGACCGGCTTCGCCGGCGGCCGCCCGAAGGCGCAGGAGGTGGTCGCCTACTGGCCGGCGCTGCTCGCGCGCGAGGAGGTCGAGGACCGGATCGAGGTGACGGTGGAGGAGGCGTGAGCGCGGGAGTCGGGAGCACGGGCATGCCGGGTGGCGAGCCTCTGGCGGGGCCGCGGCCGGCGGGCGAAGGGGCCACCACGGCCGGCCCGGTTTCGCGGGCGACGGCGCGCGCCGAGGTTCTGCGCTGGCACCTGCCGCTGCTCGCCGGCGTGCTGCCGCTCCTGGTCGCGAGCTTCTACGCCAGCGCCGCCGCCAACCGCGTCGCGTTCGCCGCCTGGGGGGCGGCCGCCGCGCTCGCCTGGTTCGCGGCGCTGCGGGTCGGTCTCGGCCGTGGCTGGAGCCGCGGCCGCCGCGCCGCGAACCGCCCCGC
>CAZNIX010000186.1:0-8818 GCA_964573125.1 uncultured Thermoanaerobaculia bacterium | reverse complement strand
CGCCGCCCTCGGCCGGCTGCGCAAGCGCTGGCAGGACGAGGGCGCGGCAGGCGCGCTCGGCCGGCTCGGCGCCGTGCCGCCGGCCGACTGGCCGCTCTGGCGACAGCCGGTCGCCGGGCCCGAGGAGATGCTGCTCGCGCTCGGGGTGTGGGAGGACGGCGCGCCCGCGGTCGCCGAGCACTTCCCGCTCTCCGCGCCCGACCTCGCGTTCACCGCCGCCGCGCTGCTCGCCCGCTCGGGCCGCACCCGGCCGTCGATCCGGATCGCCGAGATCCTCGCCCGCCGGCTGCCGGCGCGGCTGCCGCCGGCGGCCCACCCGCCCGAGCTGCGGCGGCTGCTCTACCCGTTCGCGCACGCCGAGCAGGTGGTCGCGCAGGCGCTCGAGCACGGCGTCGACCCCTACCTGCTCGCCGCGGTCATCCGCGAGGAGAGCCGCTTCGACGAACGGGCGCTCTCGACCGCCTCGGCGCGCGGCCTCACCCAGTTCGTGCACCCGACCGCGGTGCGCGTCGGCCGCGGGATCGGCCTCGGTCCGCTCGCGCCCGACGACCTCTACAAGCCGGAGGTGGCGATCGCGCTCGGCGCCGCCTACCTCGGCGAGCTGAGCCGGCGCTTCGACGGTGCCGACCACCTGTTGGTCGCGGCCTACAACGCCGGCGAGCCGCAGGCGCGGCTCTGGCGCAGCTACTGCTTCGGCTCCGACCCCGCCGAGTACTTCACCAAGGTCAACTTCGCCCAGACCCGCGGCTACCTCGAGAAGGTGCTCCGCAGCCGCGCGCACTACCGGGACGTCTACGGCGATCGCAGGGTGGATCGCGCCCCGCCCCCGCCTTGACCGCGACCGCGGTCAACCAACCGTGTCGACCACCGGCGGCAGGGGGTCGGGCGGCGAGGGGAAGACGAGCACGTCGGCCTCCAGGCGCAGCTCTTCGGTCCAGCGCTCCAGCTCCTGGTTGAGCCGCTGCTCGTGGAGCACGGCGCGGATCGCCTCGCGCACGTCGTCGAGCGGCGGCACCGGCTCGCCGCGCGCCTCGAGGTCGGGGACCAGGGTCTCCCGGTAGTGGGCGCGGATGTCCTCGAAGCCGACGAAGACGCGCGCCCCCAGCCGCTCCGTGACATAGGTGAGCACGGCGAGCTGGCGGGCGACGAGCTGGCGGACCTCCTCCTCGCTCATCCCCAGCTCGGCGAGCCGGCGCTGGAAGGTCTCGCGGTCGGCGAACGTGGCGGCGATCTCGTCCACCCGCGCCTCGATCTCGCTCAATGGCACCTGCTGGAAGCCGGAACGATCCACTTCGTGGAAGCGCAGCCGCTGCTCGATCAGGCCGTCGACCACCCGCTCGCGCAGCGCGTCGTCGCCTTCCCCCGGCCGGCGCGCGGCGAGGCCGAGGCCGATCACCTCCTCGACCTCGGAGAGCAGGATCGGGTCCTCGTCGACGACCGCGACGATGCGGTCGACGAGGACCGGCGAGTCCGGGCCGGTGGACGGGGGCTCCTGGACCGGGGCGGGGACGGCGGCGAGCAGGAGGGACGCCGCGAGTGCCGCCGGGCGCATGATGCGGCGGATGCTAGCATCGCCGTCCCCGGGAACCCGCTGAGCGCACGCCGCGCAGCGGCTCGATCTCCCCGCCCTGACGAGCCGACCGTGATGAGCGACGACGTCGACCCGAACCCCGGCGGCGAGCGCACCGGCGAGCCGCCGCGGTCTCGAGGCGGGACGCTCCTCGTCGTCGCCACCCCGATCGGTAACCTCGGCGATCTCTCGCCGCGGGCGCGGGAGGCGTTCGAGCGGGCGGACGTCGTCGCCTGCGAGGACACCCGGCACACCGGGCGGCTGCTGGCGCAGCTCGGCATCGACCGGCCGCTGGTCTCGCTCCACGAGCACAACGAGCGACAGCGCGTGCCGAAACTGCTGGCCGCGCTCGGGCGCGGGGAGACGGTGGCGCTGGCGAGCGACGCCGGCACGCCGCTCGTCTCCGACCCCGGCTACCTGCTGGTGCGCGAGGCGGCGGCGGCCGGGTACCGCATCGAGCCGGTGCCCGGGCCCTCGGCGGTGCTCGCGGCAGTGATCGCCTCGGCGCTTCCCCCCTACCCGTTCACCTTCGCCGGCTTCCCGCCGCCGCGCGCCGGCAAGCGCCGGAGCTTCTACCGCGGGCTCGCCGGCCTCGGCCACACGGTGGTCGTGTTCGAGTCCCCGCACCGGCTGCTCGCGAGCCTCGACGACGCGCTCGCCGAGCTGGGCGATCGCCCCGCGGCGGTCTGCCGCGAGCTGACCAAACTCCACGAGGAAGTGCTGCGCGGGCCACTCTCGGAGCTGCGCCGAGAGCTGGCGGCGCGGCCGGCGCTCAAGGGGGAGTGCGTGGTGGTGTTCGGCAAGGGCGAGCGCTGATCGCGCCTACAGCGGGCCGCCGATCCAGCACCCGCCGAGCACGCGATCACCGGCGTAGAACACCGCCGCCTGCCCGGGCGCGACGCCGCGCTGGGGAGTGGCGAACTCGACCTCGCAGCGGCGGTCGGGGAGCGGGCGAACGCCGGCGGGAACGCCGGGGTGCCGTGAGCGGATCTTGACCGTCGCCTCGACCGGGGCCACCGGGTCGGCGGGCGGGGCGATCCAGTGCAGGCGCTCGCCGGCGAGGCCCGGGGCGGCGAGGGCGTCTTCGCCGCCGACGACGACCCGGTTGGCCTCCGGCTCGACCGCGAGCACGTAGAGCGGGCGGCCGGCGGCGACGCCGAGGCCACGGCGCTGGCCGACGGTGTAGCGGAAGTAGGGCTCCTCGGCGCGGCCGAGCACGGTGCCCTCGGGGTCGACCACGGTCGCCGGCTCGGGCGGCGCGAGCGGCAGGAGCGCGCGCGCGCGCGCCTCGCCTTCGACGAACTCGCGGACGCCGCCGGCGACGAAGCAGATCTCCATCGACTCCCCCTTCTCGGCGACCACCAGGCCGGCCTCGCGGGCGAGCGTGCGCGCCTCGGCCTTGGTCATCTCGCCGAGCGGGAACTCGGCGGCGGCGAGCTGCTCCTGGGTCAGCTCGAAGAGGTAATAGCTCTGGTCCTTGGCCGGGTCGGCGGCGCGGTGCAGCTCCCAGCCGTCCGCGCCCACCACCCGCCGAGCGTAGTGGCCGGTCGCGACCCGGCCGGCGCCGAGGAGAAGCGCGCGCTCGAGCAGGAGGTCGAACTTGACGTGGGTGTTGCAGCGCACGCACGGGCTCGGGGTGCGGCCGGCGAGGTAGTCGTCGACGAACGGATCGACGACGTGGCGCCGGAATTCCTCGTCGAGGCGCAGGGTGTAGTGCGGGATACCGATCTGCTCGGCCACCCGGCGCGCGTCGCCGAGGTCGAGCGCGCCGCAGCAGCGGCCGTTCGCCGCCTCGTGCGAGCGGTCCCAGAGCAGCATCGAGAGCCCGATGACCGGCTCGCCGCGGCGGGCGAGCAGGAGCGCCGCCACCGACGAGTCGAGCCCGCCGCTCATCGCCACCGCGGTCCGCCCGCCGGCGCCCGGACCCCTCCGGTCGCCACTCTCGACGCTCACGCCGTTCATGCCCACCCCGTCAGGTCCGCACCACCAAGGCCGCCACGCCGTCCGCTGGTTCCAACGCCATCCGGGATCGCGCCACCCGGGCAGCATGCGGCCCGACGGTACCACCGCTCACGCCCGCGCGACCTCCGCGGCCACGCCGGAGGGCCGGCCGCTCCCGAGCAGCTCGCGCAGCGCCGCGACCTCGCGCCCGAGGGCGGCGAGGAAGCGGTCGATCTCGCCCGCGGTGGTGGTCATGCCGACGCTCACCCGCAGCGAGGCGAGCGCCTCGGCGCGCGGCACCCCCATCGCGAGCAGCGCCGCGCTCGGCTCGACCGTGCCCGAGGAGCACGCCGAGCCGGTCGACACCGCGAAACCGGCGAGGTCCAGGCGGATCGCGAGCGGCTCGGCCTCGACGCCGGCGAACGCCACGTGGGAGGTGTTGGGCAGCCGCGGGGCGGTCGCGCCGTGGACGGTGGCGCCGCCGACCGCGCCGAGGCCGGCTTCGAAGCGGTCGCGCAGGGCGGCAAGGTGGCGGCCGCGGGCGGGCAGCTCCGCCGCGGCCAGCTCGGCGGCGCGGCCGAATCCGACCAGGGCGGGGACGTTGGGCGTGCTCGCCCGCCGGCGGCGCTCCTGGCCGCCGCCGACCAGGAGCGGCGGCAGCTCGACGCCACCGGGGCGGAGCCAGAGCGCCGCCGCGCCCAGCGGGCCGTGGAACTTGTGGGCGCCGAGGACGACGAAGTCGGCGCCGAGCGCGGCGACGTCGACCGCGATCTTGCCCGCCGCCTGGACCGCGTCGCAGAGCAGCGGCACGCCGCGCTCGCGGCAGGCAGCGGCGACCTCCGCCACCGGCTGGAGCGTGCCCAGCTCGTTGCTGGCGAGCATCAGCGCGACCAGCCGGGTGTCGGCGCGCAGCGCCGCGATCACCGCCGCCGCGGGCACCACGCCGTCGGGACCGGGGTCGATCGCGTCGATCGCCAGCCCGCGCGCCGCCGCCCGCTCGGCCGCCTTGCGCACCGAGGGGTGCTCGAGCGGGGAGAGCACGATCCGGCCGCGGTGGCCGGCGGTCTCGGCGACGCCGGCGACGACCGTGTTGTTGGCTTCGGTGCCGGAGGCGGTGAACACCAGCTCGGCCGGGCGCGCCCCGATCAGCGCCGCCACCCGCTCGCGCGCGGTCTCGACCGCCGCGTGCGCAGCCCGCCCCGCGCCATGCACCGACGACGGGTTGCCGCCGCGCCCGGCGAGCCAGGGGCGCATCGCCTCGAGCACCCGCGGGTCGAGCGGGCTGGTCGCGTTGTGGTCGAGATAGACCTCGCCGACCGCGGGCGCGCCCGCGTTTCCGGCCGGGGCTGTGAACTCGGCGCCCATGGCCGTATTCTAATGGGGTGACGCCCGCCCGCCGTGGTCCGGCCGGCCCGCCGGGTGCCGCCGCCGGCGGCGGCCCCGGAATCGGCCCGCCGGCGCGGGCGTTGTGTACCTTCCCGGCTGTTTTTCGCCGGAGGGCCGAGGAGTCCGCCGAAGTGCGATCTGACCGCCGCCCGCTCCGCGCCGCCGCGCTCGCCTGCGCCTGCGCCCTCCTCCTGCTTCCCGCCGCCCCCGCCGGCGCGTTCAAGAAAGAGATCGAGCAGCAGATCGCCGCGCTGCCCGAACCCTACCGGGCGTGGCTGCGCGAGGTCGAGCTGATCATCGACGAGGAGGAGCTGACCGCCTTCCTCGCGCTCGAGAAGGACTACCAGCGCGACGCCTTCATCGAGCGCTTCTGGCGCATCCGCGATCCCTACCCCGAGACCGCGCGCAACGAGTTCAAGGACAACTACCAGCAGCGGCTGGCCGAGGCGCGCGCGCGCTACGGCAACCTCGAGGAGGACCGCGCGGTCGTCCTGCTGCTCAACGGCTTCCCCGACGGCCTGACCGCGATCCGCTGCACCGGCATCGCGCCGCTCGAGGTCTGGTACTACAGCGGCAGCGACCAGATCCGGCGCGAGTTCCTGCTCATCTTCTACCAGCGCGGCGGGCTCGGCCGCCACCGGCTCTGGCGCGGCCAGAACGACGGCGTCGACGAGCTGATGGACACTTTCGGCGCCGCGAGCAGCGGGCGGGCGATGTCGCTGCGCGAGATCGCGCTCAACTGCACCGACGGTGAGCTCCTGGTCGCCGCGATCGCCTTCGCGCTCAACGACCCGATCGGCTTCATGCAGCTCGCCGACCGCATCCAGCGCGACTCCCGCGACGAGAGCGGCGAGTGGATCGCCACCTTCAACACCTACTCGACCGACGTCCCGGAGGATGCCGCGGCGCTGCCGGCGACGCTCGTGCTCGGCTTCCCGGGCCGGCGCCAGAGCCGCACCGTGGTCCAGGCCGCGCTCGCGGTGCCGCGCGAGGCGGCGGCGGTCGCCGAGCTGGCCGACTACCGCTCGTACAACTTCGTCGTCACCGGCGAGGTGCTGCTCGGCACCGAGCTGTTCGACAACTTCCGCTACAAGTTCGACTTCCCCGCGAGCGAGGTCGAGGGCGAGCAGATCCCGCTGGTCTTCGAGCGCCCCCTGCGCCCGGGCGACTACACGCTGGTGCTCAAGCTCGAGGACGTCAACGGCGCGCGCTTCTTCCGCGCCGAGCGCGCGCTCGCCGTGCCGCGGGTCGACAACGCGATGCCGCCGCCGCCCGCCGACCCGGTCAGCGCGCGGCTCCTCGCCGAGGCCAACGCCGCGATCGCCGCCGGCGAGACCACGCTCCAGATCGTCGAGCCGCGCGGCGAGCTGGTCACCGGCTACGTCCGCTTCGACACTCTGACCACCGGCGACGGCATCGCCCGCGTCGACTTCGCGCTCGACGGCAAGACCCTGCTGTCCAAGCGCCGGCCGCCGTACAGCGTCGATCTCGACCTCGGCCGGCTGCCGCGCACCCACGTGCTGACCGCGCTCGCCTACGACGCCGAGGGCGACGAGGTGGCGAGCGACGAGGTGCTGATCAACGCCAGCCGCCATCGCTTCGCGGTGCGCCTGGTCGAGCCGCGCAAGGGCCGGCAGTACAGCTCGAGCCTGCGCGCGATCGCCGCCGTCGAGACCCCCGACGGGGTGGCGCCCGAGCGCGTCGAGTTCTACCTCAACGAGACCCGGGTCGCGACCCTCTACCAGGAGCCTTGGGAGCAGCCGATCGTGCTCCCCGGCGGCGCGCCGATCGCCTACGTGCGCGCGGTCGCGTTCCTCCCCGACGGCAACTCGACCGAGGACCTGGTGTTCGTCAACGCGCCCGAGTACCTGGAGGAGATCGACGTCCAGTTCGTCGAGCTGTACACCACGGTGCTCGACCGCGAGGGGCGGCCGGTCGAGGGGCTCGGGCGCGAGAGCTTCCGCGTCTTCGAGGACGGCGTCGAGCAGCAGATCGTGCGCTTCGAGCGGGTCGACGACCTGTCGATCCACGCCGCCATCCTGCTCGACGTCTCGGCGTCGATGGAGGAGAGCCTGGGCGACGCCCGCGACGCCGCGCTCTCGTTCTACCAGGGGTCGATCGCGCCGCGCGACCGGGCGGCCCTGGTCACCTTCAACGACCGCCCGAACCTCGCCGTCCAGTTCACCAACGACTTGACCGAGCTGGCCGGCGGGCTGGCCGGGCTCAAGGCCGAGCGCGGCACCGCGCTCTACGACAGCGTCGTCTTCGCCCTCTACTACTTCAACGGGGTCAGGGGGCAGCGGGCGTTGCTCGTGCTCTCCGACGGCAAGGACGAGGCGAGCCGGTTCACGTTCGAGGAGACGCTGGAGTTCTCGCGCCGCGCCGGGGTCACGGTCTACGCGATCGCGCTGCGCGACGACGCCGCCCACAAGAAGCTCTCCAAGCTCGCCGAGGCGACCGGTGGCCGGAGCTTCCTGATCCAGAGCGCGGCCGAGCTGGCGCCGGTCTACCGCCAGATCGAGGACGAGCTGCGCAGCCAGTACCTGATCGCCTACCAGTCGTCGAACACCACCGAGTCGACCGACTTCCGGCGCGTCGAGCTGAGGGCCGATCGCCCGGGACTGGAGGTCAAGACGCTCCAGGGCTACTACCCGTGAGCCGGGCGTTCGCCGCCGCCGTGCTGCTTTTCGCCGGCGTTGCGGCCGGCGCGCCCGCGCGGGCGGCCGGCGAGGACGCGGCCGGCGCGCCGCTCTCGCCGGCCGAACGCGAGTGGCTCGCCGCGATCGCGCCGCTCGCCTCCGACGCCGAGCGCGACGCGTTCCTCGGTCTCGGCCAGGACTACCGGCGCCAGGCCTTCATCGACCAGTTCTGGCGCGTCCGCGATCCCTTTCCGGAGACCCCGCGCAACGAGCTGCGCGAGCGCTGGGAGGCGCAGCTCGCCGAGGCGCGCCAGCGCTTCGGTGCCGCCTCCGACGACCCGCGGGTAGGGTATTTCGCGCTCTTCGGCGCGCCCTCGGCGGTGATCCCGGGACGCTGCCCGGAGCTGCTCGACCCGCTCGAGATCTGGCGCTACGAGGGCGGCGTGGTGGCGCGCGGCCGGGTGCACCTGGTGTTCATCGAGCGGCCGGGCGCCGAGCGCGGCGGCCACCGCCTGTGGAGCCCGGGCGACGGGCTGGGGCGGATCGTGACCGTGGCCGGAGCGACCGGGGCGGAGCCGGGCGCGCTGCTGCGGGTGATCGCCGAGCAGTGCTTCCGCGGCGACGACGTCGCCGAGGCGCTCGCCTCGGCGCTCGACTGGCCGCGGCTGCGCGACGACGGCGAGGCCTTCCCCGACCCCGGCCGCGAGTGGCTGGCGACCTTCCTCGGTCGCTCGACCGAGCTGCCCGCGGGCGCCGGCACCTTCGACGCCCGCCTCTCGCTCAGCTTCCCCGGCCGCTACCAGAGCCGCACCGTGCTCCAGGGGCTGATCGCGGTGCCGCGCGCGCAGGCGGCGGCACGGGAGGCCGGCGGCCGCGGCTACGATTTCACCGTCGACGGCGAGGTGCTGCGCAAGGGCGCGCTGTTCGAGAGCTTCCGCTACCGCTTCCACCTTCCCGCCGACCTCGCCGGCGGCGGCGACGGGGGCGGGAGCGCCGGGGGCTCCGGCGACACCCTGCCGCTGCTCTTCCAACGTTACCTGCGGCCCGGGCTCTACGAGCTGGTGGTGAGGGTCGAGGACCTCGCCTCCGGCCGCTACTTCCGCCACCGTGAGGAGATCGAGGTGCCGGCGCTGCGCACCGCGGCCTCGAGCGGGGCGGCGGTGGGGGGCGACGGGGGCGGCGGCGAGGCCGGCGGCGGCGGGGATCCGCTCGCCGCCCTCGCCGGCGCCGTAGACGGCGACGTGGTCCCGGCGGCCGTGGCCGGCGACGCGGTGACCGCGGC
>CAZNIX010000185.1:0-8985 GCA_964573125.1 uncultured Thermoanaerobaculia bacterium | reverse complement strand
CGGCAGGTAGCGGCGGCGCAGCTCGCCGCCCCAACGGCCGACCAGCGGCCAGCGCTCGGCGGCGACCGCCGGCGCCGACTGCGGGAAGCGCGCGATCCCGACCCAGCCGAGGAGCAGGACCAGCAGGACGAGCAGGGTGAGATAGACCGGCCACTCGCGGCGCACGCCGCCATTATCGACGACCGACTGCCCGGGTGCGCTTCGACCGCCGGCGAATCCGGGCGCGACCGGGCGCCGCGCACCCGATCCGCGGACCGGCGCCGCGGAGCCGCCGCCGGCGGCCCGCGTGCGACCCGCGGTCTACGTTGCCTCGGCGCTCCGCCGGCGCAAGAGCAGGCCGGCGGCGCCGAGGAGCAGCACGACCAGGACCACCAGCCCGACCCGGGTCAGCGTCGGAATGGTCAGCACGGGGGGCTGGCCGCGCTGCGCCGACCAGGTGCCGCCGGAGCCCGAGAACGGACCGCTGTCGACGAAGAAGTCGCCGCCGGTGACGCCAGTGCCCTCCACGAACGCCGGGCTGACCGTGCCCGCCCACTGCGCGGTGCCGAGCTGCCCGCCCATCAGCATCCCCATCTCGAGCGTGTTGCCCGTGATCTGGCCGTCGATGTCCGCGGTCATCTGCGCCGGGCACCCGAGGTTGCCGCTCTCGAGGGTCAGCCTCGAGGTGCCCCCGAGGTCGCTCCCGTCCTGGGTGACGTCGGCCGATCCTCTGTATGCGCAGTCGGGCTGCCCTTCGAACTCGCCCCGCTGGCCGGTGAAGACGCTGGTCTGGAGCTCCCAGAAGCCGCTGACGTCGACCGGGGCCTGGGCCCGGGCCGCCGGGGCGGCGAGGAGGGCGCAGGCGAGGGCGGCGGCGAGAGCGAGGGCGCGGGTCCGGGCCATGGGCGGGCCTCCTTTCGGGCCGGTCGGGAGACGGATCACCTCATCGCGATGAGCGCATGAATCGAGTGTACGTGCCCACCGCGCCGGCCGCAACCCCGAGGACTCGAAGAACTTCAGAGCTCGAGCCGCGACACCAGCGCGCCGACCGCGGCGGCGTCGAGCATGACGTAGAAGTGCACCGACGGGACGCCACGCTCGAGCAGCTCCTTGGTCTGCGCCAGCGCCCACTCGATGCCGACGTCGCGCACCCGCTCGGGCTTGACCGCCGACGCCTCGTCGGCGAGCGGCGGCGGGATGTCGACGTGGAAGGTGCGCGGGATCGAGGTGATCTGCCTGGCGGTGGTCAGGATCTTGAGCCCGGGGACGATCGGCGCCGCGATGCCGGCCGCGCGGCAGGCCTCGACGTAGCGGAAGTAGTGGGCGTTGTCGAAGAACATCTGGGTGACGATGTACTCCGCGCCGGCGTCGATCTTCGCCCGCGCCCAGCGGACGTCGGCGGCGAGGTTGGGCGCCTCGAAGTGCTTCTCGGGGTAGCCGCCGATGCCGATGCAGAAGCTGGTCGGCTCGGCGTCGAGCAGCGAGTCCTCGAGGTAGCGGCCGGCGTTCATCGCCGCGATCTGCTCGACCAGGTCGAGCGCGTAGCGGTTGGCGCTGCGGCCGTGGCGCAGCGGCTTCTGGTAGCCGCTGTCGTCGCCGCGCACCGCGAGCACGTTGTCGATGCCGAGGTACTTGAGCTCGATCAGGAAGTCCTCGGTCTCCTCGCGGGTGAAGCCCTGGCACAGGACGTGGGGCACGGCGTCGAGGTTGTACTTGTTCTGGATCAGCGCGCACAGCCCGAGCGTGCCGGGGCGCTTGCGCTTGATCCGGCGCTGGATCCCCTGCGCGGCGGTCTCCTCGTAGATCACCTCCGCCGGGTGGCTGGTGATGTCGATGAACGGCGGCCGGTGCACGACGAGCTGGTCGATCAGCGCCAGGAGATCGCGCACGTTGCCGCCCCGGAGCGGCGGGATGATCTCGAAGCTGATCAGCGGGCGGTCGGCGCGCGCCAAGTGCTCGGTGACCTTCATCGGCGGGCGGGGATCTTCGGGCGAGGTGTGGAGATCGACGGCGCGGGCAGGCTTCGGGAGGCTCGATCCGGGGCGCGGCGGGCGCGGTTCCCGGCGCCGGGGGTCATTATAGCCCGCGGGGGCCGCGGCCTCCCGGCCCGCGGCGGCGCGCCGGCCCGGGCCCGCCGCCGGCCATCCGATAGAGTCCGGCGGTCCGCCCGGCCCCCCGGGCGCGAACCGCCGAGGCGATGGACACCCACTCCCCCAGGGGCCGGCTGCTCCGGGCGCTGCGCGCGGGCGGCGACCTGGCGATCGCCGCCGGCAGCTTCTACGGCGCCTTCCTGCTGCGCATCCACGTGCCGCTGCCGCTGACCAGCCGGCTCCTGCCCGGCGACCGGCTGGCGCTGGCCACCGGCCAGTGGTGGGGCCTCGGGCTGGCGGTGGCGAGCCAGCTCCTGCTGCTCTATCTCTTCGGCTTCTACGACCCGCCCGAGCCGCGCCCGCGGCTGGAGATCGCGCGCCGGCTGGCGATGGCGGTCGGCCTCCAGGGGCTGCTGATGACCGGCACCTACTTCCTGCTCGGCATCAACTTCCCGCGCTCGGTGCTGCTGCTGTTCGTGGTCTTCAACTACCTCCTGCTGCTCGCCTGGCGCTGGCTGCTCGCGCGCGTCGCCGCCCCCGGCCAGCGGCGGGTGGTGGTCGTCGGCTGCGGGCCGGCGGCGGTCGAGGTCGCCGAGACCATCGGCCGCCACCACTGGCACGGGCTGACCGTCGCCGGCTTCGTGGTGCCGCCGGACGAGCCGGCTCCCGCCGACGAGCCGCCGGCCGCGCTCGGCCCGCGCCTGGGCCGGGTCGAGGACCTCCCGGCGCTGCTCGCCGCCGGCGGGCTGCACCACGTGGTGCTCGCCTCGAGCGCCCCCGGCTGGCGCGCGGGGCTGCTCGACGCCCTCGCCGGCGCGCGGCCCGCGCACGCGAGCGTCCTCTCGCTGCCCGGCCCCTACGAGAGCCTGATCGGGCGCATGCGCTACCGCTGGGTCCACGACCTGCCGCTGATCGAGGTCGTGCGCGAGTCCGAGTGGCGGATCAACCGGCCGCTCAAGCGGCTGGTCGACTTGGTCGGCGCGAGCCTCCTGCTGCTCGCCGCGCTGCCGGTGATGATCGCCTGCGCGCTCGCCGTCCGACTGACCTCGCCGGGGCCGGCGCTGTACTCGCAGGAGCGCCTGGGCCGGGGCCGCAAGCCGTTCATGCTGTGGAAGCTCCGCACCATGAAGGTCGACGCCGAGCGCGACACCGGCGAGGTGCTGGCGAGCCCGGGCGACCCGCGCCTGACCCCGGTCGGCGGTCTGCTGCGCGGGCTTCGCCTCGACGAGCTGCCGCAGCTCTTCAACGTCCTCGGCGGCTCGATGAGCCTGGTCGGCCCGCGCCCCGAGCGCCCAGGCTTCGTCGAGCGCTACCTGCGCGAGGTCCCCGGCTACGCCGAGCGCTTCTCGATCCCCCCCGGCCTCACCGGCCTCGCCCAGGTCAACGGCGAATACCTCTCGAGCCCCCAGAACAAGCTCCGCTACGACCTCGCGTACATCGCGAACTGGAGCCCGTGGCTCGACCTGTCGATCCTGTTCCGGACGGTCAAGATCGTGCTGACCTCGCGGGGGACGTGACCCGGCCGGCGCCGCGCCGGCATGCTCGAAAGGAGGACTGGACGATGCGCAGCTCTCGAACGACCCTTCTGATCGGCGCCGGCGTCGCCGTAATGCTGGCCTTCGCGGCCGGGATCGCGCTCGGCGCCGGCGACGGCCCGAAACGCCTCAATCTGCCCGGCGCCCCGGACCTGCCGTTCAGCCACGTCGTGGTCGCCGGCGACACGATCTACGTCGCCGGCACCCTCGGCCTCGACCCCGCGACGCGCAAGCCCCCGGCCGACGCCAAGGCCGAGGCCCGGCTCGCACTCGACGACGTCCGGCGCAAGCTCGAGCTGGCCGGCGCGACCATGGACGACCTCGTCTGGGTCCAGGTCTTCTGCCCCGACCTCGCGCTCTACGACGACTTCAACGCGGTCTACCGCACCTACTTCGAGCGCGGCTTCCCGGCCCGCTCCTTCATCGGCTCGGGACCGCTCCTCTTCGGCAGCCGGTTCGAGATCAACGCGATCGCGGTCAAGTGAGCTCGAGATCCTGAGCGAGGCGGCCGCGGAGCCGCCGGGACGTCCGCCGCCCGAGGGCAGGAATACCGCGAGTGTAACGCGGAATTATCTCCTTCGCCTCTCACGCGCGGTACTGCTCGAATGAGCGTGCACGTCAACAACCACTCAAGGAGGATCAACCGTGTTCCGCCGCTTCTACACCACGACCGCTCTCGGTCTGCTCGCTTTCGCCCTCGCTCTCGCCTTCGCCGCCCCCGCCGCCGCCCAGCCGCAGGTCACGGCGGTGGTGACCACGCAGGTCGGCCTGTTCGATCGCACCGAGTACACGATCACCGACGGCCCCGGGCCGCTCGACCGCTTCAAGGCGGTGCGGCTGACGCTCCACGGGATCCCGCCGCGCAACGAGGCGCTGCTCCTGCTGCCGCCGCTCGGGGTCAACCACGGCTTCTACGAGCAGACCGACGTGCTCGACGTGGTCGCCAGCTCGTTCGCCGGCTTCTTCGCCGCGCGCCGCTACGACGTCTGGCAGTACATCTCGCGCATGGAGGGGATCCCGGCCGGCACTTGCGAGGCCGGGATCGTCGACTGCTCGGCGTTCGCGGGCTGGGACATCCAGTCGATGGTCGACGACGTCGCGTTCGTGCGCGACCTGGTCGAGGCCGAAAACCCCGGCGCCGAGGTCACGACCGGCGGCGCCTCGCTCGGCAGCATCCTCGGCTTCGCGGTGCTCAACGCCGACCCGGGCCGCTATGTCGGCGCGTTCCTCTACGAGGGGATGCTGTTCACGCCCGATGCGGCGGTGCGCGCGCTCAACCAGGTCCACTGCGCGCAGGGGCAGGCGCTGATCGCGGCCGGGATCTTCTTCGAGGGCGCGGGGAGCAACATCGTCAAGATGCTCGGCCGGCAGGCCGACCTCGCGCCCGCCGGGCTGACCCCGATCCCGCTCTTCCCGCCGTTTCTGACCAACCAGCAGGCGCTGGTCGGCTTCTTCGTCTCACCGCCGCCGGGGCCGATCACCCAGCCGGTGCCGGGCTACTTCTTCATGGCCGGCGACCCGGTCGCGGGCGAGTTCGAGTTCGCGTCCAACCGGCGCGCAATCACTAACCTCTCACGCTTCGTCGACTACTCGCCGGTCCCGCTGGTGCGCGACGTCTCGTGCGCGCTCGCCGGTCTCGACCCGACCCACGTCGCCAACCTCGGCGCCTTCGGCGGCCGCGTTCTCGGCATCGGCGGCGGCGGCGGCTTCGGACCCTACATGCCCGACAACCTGGCGCTCTTGACCGGCGCCGCCGACGTCGAGTTCCAGCTCGAGCCCGCGTTCGGCCACATCGACCACTTCATGACCCCGGACCACCGCGACTTCCTCGAGCGGCCGATCCTCGAGTGGCTGCAGGACTGAGGGTGAGGCGGCGCTCCAGATCGTCGAGATCGGTCTCGGTGGGTGGATGCTCCTCCGCCCACCGGATCGCCCGGTCGAGTGAGGCACGGATCTCGGGCTCGTGGAGCCAGCGCTCCCGCGACGGGATCGAACGGGCTCGCTGGCGGCGCTGCGGCATCGGGGTCGCTCAAGAGGGCAGCACGCTGAACGATCGGTTGCGGCCGAAGCGGTAGACGGAAAACTCGCGATCCGTGGTCAGGATCGCGTCGGCGCCGAGTTCCTCGGCGAGGACGATCAGCGTGGCGTCGGCATAGTCCATCGGCAGGTCGGCGTACTTCGCCACCAACTCTCGACAGCGGCGCAGCGCAGTCAGCGACGTCGGAACCAGGGTCGCGGCGCCGCGGAGGAAGAAGTCGAGGCAGGCTTGACGGCCGCCGTGGACACGCCCCAGCAGGTGCGTGGCCTCGGTCAGGACCGCTTCGGTGCTCACCACCGGAGCGCGCCAGCGGTCGAGCAACTCCGTGCAGTCGCGGTGCCGAGGCTGCCCGCGGTCGAGGATCGAGACCAGGGCGCCGGTATCGAGCAGCAGCTCACCCGCCACGGCGGATCGACTCCAGGACGTAGGCGCGGTGGTTCTCGGCGAGGTCCGGAACCCCGCTGTCGAGCGAGCCGATGAGGTCGCGGACGCGGTCGGCGGGGGACTCGAATCCGCCGGGCTTCAGCTCGAGGTAGCGACGGAGCGCGAGGCGGACCACCTCCGACCGCTTGCGCTGCATCCGCTCCGCCGCTTCCTCGAGGGAACGGTCGAGGTCGTCGGGCAGCCTCACTGTGAGTTGGCCGGTCATCAACGCCTCCTGCCGGGTAGGGCCGCGCGCACTGCATTGCAGTGCGGCGCAAGGCTACCACGTCGTTCGCCGCCTGACGAGGCCGCTGCCGCCCTCGCTCAATACCCGCACCCCGGGAACGGGTTCGGCGTCAGCAGGCCCGAGGCCACGGCGCAGTCGTCGGCGAGGCCGCTGGACTGCGGGGTGCCGAAGTAGTCGGGCGCGGCGCAGCGGGTCTGGACGTTGAGCATCATGCCGCGGTCCTCGTGGCCGAGGAAGTGGCAGTGGATGACGTAGATGCCGCCGTAGTCCTCGAAGCGCTGGCGGGTGTCGACGGTCTTGGTCTCGCACACGCCGGTGGACTTGCACTGCGTGCTCTCGTCGGCCGGCAGGCCGATCGTGTCCCACCAGATCCACGGCGCCTCGAAGGTCGTGGTGTCGTTGCGGAGGATCTGGAACGGGTTGATGTGGATGTGGAACGGGTGCTGGGGGTGCGAGTTGTTGGTCAGCAGCCAGGCCTCGGCGGTGCCGAGCCTCATGGTCTCGGCGGCGCAGGAGCCGTCGTACTGCTGTTTGTTGATCCAGAAGCCGTCGGGCTGGGTGCCGGGCCTGGTCACCGTGCCGTCGGGGGAGGTCATGCTGAACGCGATCGTCCGCGGGTCGTCCTTGTTGACCAGCTCGGCGTCCCCGATGTCGCGCAGGTAGTACGGCGTCTTCGGCCACTCGGCGGTGGTCGGCAGCGTCATCGGGTCGGGGTCGCCGGCGGTCTCGACGGTGAAGAGCGCGTTGGCGTTGGTCGCATGGAGCGCCCGCAGGCCCTCGATCCGCTCGAGCACCTCGTCGGCGATGTTGCCGAAGATCGTGAAGCTCGCGGGGGCTGGGTCCTGCGCCTGCGCCGGCGCCTGGATCAGGAAGTCGACGCGGTTGCCCGGCGAGATCGAGATCGTCGCGCCCTCGGCGAGCAGCGGCTGGCGCTCGTAGTTCTCGGGCGCGAACTGCACGCCGTCCTGGGCGATCTGCCGGACCGTGTAGCCGTCCGGGAAGTCGACCGTCACCTGCGACGCCGCCTGCATCGTGCCGTTGACGAAGCGCCAGCGCTGGACCTCGCCCGGCCGCATGGTGATCTTGGGGTTGGCCTGGCCGTTGACCAGGAGCTGCGGCGGGTAGGTCGACGGCGGCGGGGTGAAGAAGAAGTTGAGGTCGGTCCACACCTGCTGCAGCACCAGGAGCTTCTCGAAGGTCTCGAGCTGCTGCGGGTCCTTGGGGTCGACGCCGTAGAGGCCGTAGAGCCAGTCGTCGAACGCGCCCTCGATGGTCAGCGCTCCGGCCATGCCGTTGAGCACCTGGAGCGCGGTCGAGCCGTGCTTGTGCGGGTGGTACCAGTGGGTGCCCGGGGCCTGGTTCCACGGCAGCGGGTTGATCTTGAACTGGTAGGAGCCGATCGCGACGGTGTCGCTCGGCGCCGGCGGCGGCGGATCGGTCTGCTCCGACGAGTAGAGCGAGAGCAGCACGAAGTCCTGGGGCGGCTGCGGCGAGACGTGGGTGCCGTGGTAGTGGAGGTTGGTGACGTCGGCGCCGTGGAAGCACTCCTGCGGCACCGGCACCTCGACGCACTGCTGGGTCGGGTCGGAGGAGCAGGTCCACTGGCTGTTGGCGAACGTGCAGTTCTTCTTGCTCGTCTCGCAGCCCATGTAGGTGGCGGGCACGCAGTCCATCGCGGAAACGGGGTTGTTCGGGAGCTGGTTTTCGAGCAGCAGCTCGATCGTGCTCCCCGGCGCCTTGACCGGGTTGGTCTTCGGGTCGTAGGGCTTGGTCGGATCGGCGAGCGCGGCCGCGCGCGGGCGCAGGGTCGGCCCGGGGATCGAGGGCGTGAGCGCGGAGTCGGGATTGGCCGGGTCCGACGGCGTGAAGTAGGTCCGCAGCTCCATCTGGCAGTACTCCCACTCGCTGCCGTCCCACACCGGGATGCAGTCATAGGTGTGCTCGTCGACCACGAAGTGGGTCTTGAGCACGCCGTCGGCTCCGGGCCGCACGATCGGCGGCTGGACCAGCGCCTGGTTGAAGATCGGCGTCGGGCAGTTCTGGGGATTCGGGGTCGGGCAGGTCAGGCCGGGGAACGTCTGCTCCTGGGCCGACGCTTCCTCCGCCTTCTCGACCACCTCCGAGGGGCAGCCGAGCGCGAAGACGAGCGCGGCGCCGAGCAGCGCCGTCGGGAAGTACCGTGCGATCGCCGGCAGGACCGCGGTGCCGGAGAACGCGTGGGGTTTCGAGGTCCGGACCTTGCGCTCGACCATGACGACCCTCCCTCTTCATGAGCCCTCGGCGCACCTCGGGCCCCGCGCTTTGATTGCGCCGTTATGAAATGACGACCTTGTTTCTTGGAGAGTACCCTGGCGATCGCGGCCGGGTCAACGCCCCGGCGCGGCGCCACCGCGATTGTCGCGCGTTCGACGCAGCCGCCCGACCCCTCGGCACGAGACCGGGCGGCGGCGGGCGGGCGCGGAGCGACTCGGTGGTGGCGCCCCCCGCCGGATCGCGCTAGCGGCTCAGTCCGTGCTTCTTCATCCGCCGGTAGACCGTGGCGCGGCTGAGCCCCAGGCGGCGGCCGGCCTCGACCGGGTCGCCGCCGGCGGCCTCGAGCGCGTCGGCCAGCTCCCGGCGCTCGGCGTCGTCGCGGGCGGCGCGGTCGCCGCCGCCGCCGGCTCCGGCGCCGGT
>CAZNIX010000184.1:0-8989 GCA_964573125.1 uncultured Thermoanaerobaculia bacterium | reverse complement strand
GGTCGCCTTTCTTGCCGCAGGCGGCGAGCGCGACGGCGGCGGCCAGCGCCGCGACGGCCGCCCGGCGCTCGGCGCGGCGGCGGCGCGGCCGGCTAGAGCACATACCTGGACAGGTCGCGGTCCTTGACGATGTCGGCCAGCGCGCGCTGGACGTAGGCGGCGTCGACGGTCAGCTCGACGCCGCGCATGTCGGGGGCCTCGAACGAGACCTCCTCGAGCAGCCGCTCCATCAGGGTCGCGAGCCGCCGGGCGCCGATGTTCTCGGTCGCCGAGTTGACCTCGACCGCCAGGCGCGCGATCTCCGCGATGGCGTCGGCGGTGAACGTGACGCCCAGCCCCTCGGTCGACAGCAGCGCCCGGTACTGCTTGGTCAGCGCGTTCTCGGGTTCGCTCAAGATGCGCACGAAATCCGCCTCGGTGAGCGGGTCGAGCTCGACCCGGATCGGGAAGCGGCCCTGGAGCTCCGGGATCAGGTCCGAGGGCTTGGCGACGTGGAACGCGCCGGCGGCGAGGAACAGGATGTGGTCGGTCTTGACCATGCCGTACTTGGTCGACACCGTGGTGCCCTCGACGATCGGCAGCAGGTCGCGCTGCACGCCCTCGCGCGAGACGTCGGGGCCGCGCCCGCCTTCGCGGCCGGCGATCTTGTCGATCTCGTCGAGGAAGATCATCCCCCCCTGCTCGACCCGGTGGCGCGCCTCGCGCGCGACCTGGGCGCGGTCGATCAGCTTCTCGGCCTCCTGCTGGAGCAGGATGTCGCGCGCCTCGGCGACCGTCACGTCCTGCTTGCGGCGGCGGCCGCCGAACAGCCCCGGCAGCATGTCCTTGATGTTGACCCCGACCTCTTCGACCCCCTGCGGGGTGAACATCTCGAAGCTCGGGAACGAGGTCTCCTCGACCTCGATCTGGACCTTCCGCGAGTCGAGCGCGCCGGCGCGCAGCTTGGCGCGGAACTTCTCGCGCGTCTTGGCGAGGTCGTCGGCCTCCCTGCCCTTCTCCTCCTCGCCGTCGTCCTCGAGGCCGGACAGGCTGCCGCCGCCCAGCCGCCCGTAGGAGCCGAGTCCGATCGGCGGGCGCGACGGCACCAGCAGCTCGAGCAGGCGCTCCTCGGCGCGCTCGGCCGCGGGCTCCTGGACCGCGCCGCGCTTCTCCTCGCGCACCATCGCGACCGCGATGTCGACGAGGTCGCGCACCATCGACTCGACGTCGCGGCCGACGTAGCCGACCTCGGTGAACTTGCTCGCCTCGACCTTGATGAACGGCGCCTTGGCCAGGCGCGCGAGGCGGCGCGCGATCTCGGTCTTGCCGACGCCGGTGGGGCCGATCATCAGGATGTTCTTGGGCAGGATCTCCTCGGCGATCTCGGCCGGGAGCTGCTGCCGCCGCCAGCGGTTGCGCAGCGCGATCGCCACCGAGCGCTTGGCCTGCCGCTGGCCGACCACGAACTTGTCCAGCTCGGCCGTGATCTGGCGCGGCGTCATGTCCTCGAGCACGGCGTGGAGGCCGGGCTCGGCGGCCGACAGCTCAACCGCCATCGCGGGTCAGCTCCTCGATGGTCAGACGGTCGTTGGTGAAGACGCAGATCTCGGCCGCGATCGCCATCGCCTCCTCGACGATCCGCCGCGCCGGGAGCTCGGTGTGGCGCAGGAGCGCGCGCGCCGCGGCGGCGGCGAAGTGGCCGCCCGAGCCGATCGCGAGCACGCCGTCGTCGGGGTCGGGCTGCATCAGGTCGCCCGAGCCGTTCAAAAAGAAGCTCTTGTCGCGGTCGGTGACGATCATCTGCGCCTGGAGCTGGCGCAGCGCGCGGTCGGTGCGCCAATCCTTGGCCAGCTCGACCACCGCCCGCTCGAGGTTCGAGCCCCACTCCTCGAGCTTGGACTCGAGCCGGGCCAGCAGGGCGAGGCCGTCGGCGGCGCCGCCGGCGAAGCCGACCACGGCGCGCCCGTTGGCCAGCCGCCGCACCTTGGCGGCGCCCGACTTGACCACCGTGTTGTTGATCGTCACCTGGCCGTCGCTGGCCATGCACACCGCGCCCCCGCGGCGCACCAGCAGGACGGTCGTGGCGTGGCTCGCGCTCATGAAGGGCGCATTCTAGCGCCGCCGCGCCCGCGGGTGGGCGTCGCGGTAGACGCCGAGGAGGCGGTCGATGTCGACGTGGGTGTAGCGCTGGGTGGTGGCGAGGGAGGCGTGGCCGAGCAGCTCCTGGATCGCCCGCAGGTCGGCGCCGCCCTCGAGCAGGTGGGTGGCGAAGGTGTGGCGCAAGGTGTGGGGGTGGACGCCGGCGGCGACCGCGGCGGCCTCGACCGCGCGGTCGACGACCCGCCGCACCGAGCGGTCGGTCAGCCGGCCGCCGCGATAGTTGAGGAACACCGGCTCGCGGTCGCGGCCGGAAGCGCCGTCCCGGCCGGCGCCCACGCCCGCCCCGCCGGCGGCGCCGAAGCGCACCGCCTCCCACTCGCCGAGCCAGTCGCGCAGCGCGCGCTCGGCCGCGCGCCCGAACGGCGTCATCCGCTCCTTGCCCCCCTTGCCGACCACGCGCAGCACCCGCGCCGACAGATCGAGGTCGCGCCAGTCGAGTCCGACCAGCTCGCTCACCCGCAGCCCCGAGGCATAGAGCAGCTCGAGGATCGCCCGATCACGCGCGGCGAGCGGCCCCGTGCTCCCCGGCGCCTCGAGCAGCGCCTCGATCTCCCCCGGCCGCAGGTGCCGCGGCAGATCGCGCCCGGCCCGCGGCGCCGTCACCCCGGCCGCCGGGTCGACCTCGACCACACCCTCGCGCCGCGCGAACCGGAACAGCCCGCGCACCGCCGAGAGCGCCCGCCCGCGACTGCGCGCTGAGAGCCCGTCGCGGTGGAGCGCGGCGAGGAACGACCGCACCGCGAGCGCGTCGACGTCCCCCGGCGTCACCGCGCCCAGCTCCTTGCCGAGGAAGTCGCGCGCCAGGAAGGCCAGGAACCGCTCGAGGTCGCCGCGGTAGGCCCGCACCGTGTGCGCCGACAGCGCCCGCCCGTCGGCGAGGTGCTCGAGATAGCGGTCGATCAGGCTGCGCATCGGCTGGAGGGTGGCACGGTGGTGGGGTTGCGTCAATGGACCCGGGCACCCTAGAATCAGACCCGAAGAGTCAGAAAGACCAGAAGGAGATCGCGATGGGACGTGCCCCGAGCAAGAGCGTGACGATGGTCGAGGCGAAGACCCATCTCGCTGACTGGGTGCGGGCCGCGGAGTCGGGGGAACCGGTGTTGATCACCCGGCACGGCCGGCCGGTGGCGGCCCTGGTCGCCGTCCAGGAGCTCGACCGGCTGCGCGCATTGCGGGCGGCGGGCCCGAAATCGGGCCTGATCAGCGTCGCCGGCGGATGGGAGGGCTCAGAGGAGCTGGCCGAGATTCTCAGTCGGCACCGGCGCTCGCTACCGCGAGCGGTTCCTGAGCTGGAGTGAGCGAGTGGCCTACCTCTTCGACACCGACGCGATCTCCGAGCTGTTCAAACCTCGGCCCTCCTCTGCCTACCTCGAGTGGCTGGCGGAGGTCGATCGCGAGGACCAGTTCACGAGTGCCGTGGTCATCGGCGAGCTGTACAAGGGCGCCTTCCGGTCCCCGGCGGGCGAGCGCCACCTCCGCTACATCGAGGAGCGAGTCCTGCCGACGGTGACAGTTCTCCCATTCGATCTGCCGGTCGCGCGGGTCTTCGGCGAAGTGCAGGCCGATCTCGAGGACCTGGGCACGCCCCTCGCCGACGCCGACGTCCAGATCGGCGCCACGGCCCTGCACTTCGGACTCACGCTGGTCACCGGCAATCTTCGACACTTCGGCCGGATTTCGGGGCTGCACGTGGACGAGATCCTGGCCAATGCTAGGTCCCGGGAATCGCAAAGCTCACCAGGAGAGAAAGACATGGTCTCAACGATGCTCGAGCGCGTGTACTTCGCTTCGCGGCGCGACCAGGACCCGGAGGTAGGCTCAAGGGTCTGGGTAGCGGTCGACTGGCCAGGTGAGGACTGGGACTTCCGCCAGGCTATGTATCTTGGGGATGGGAATTGGCAGCTCGACCCGGTCGATCAGGGTCCGATCCTGGGCTCCGAAGGTGTCCGGTGCGTCCGGGGTTGGAGCTTCAGCCGGGACGCCCTTCTCGCGCAAGTTGGCAAGAAGTCCGCGAGCTAGCTCTCCCCCACCGCCCACACGCCTCGAGTGCATCACACGCGATGGTGACTCCGGCGTGCGTAAGCGAGGCAGGCCCGGATGTCTTCGGGCTCGAGCTCGGGATAGTCGTCGAGGATCGCCTCCGGAGCCTCACCCTGGGCGAGCAGGCTGAGGATCAGCTCGACCGAGATGCGCAGGTCCCGAATGATCGGCTTGCCGCCGAAGATCTCGGGGTTGGCGGTGATGCGAGTGAGCGGAACGGCTGGATTGGGCATGGAGGCTCAGACCTCGGAGCTGATTCTATCCAGTCCCGGTCGCGGCTGCCGACGCCTCCAGCCCCAGCGGCACCGGGTCGATTGCCACTTCGTGCGCGTCGGCCCAGTCGGCCAGCGCCCGGTGGGCCCGATCGGCCCAGGCGGCGCGGCGGTGCTGCTTGCGGACGCGCTCGTCGAGCGGTTCGAAGAGGCCGTAGTTGACGTTGGCGGGCTGGAAGTGGCGGGGGTCGGATTCGGTCAGGTGGCGGGCGAGGGCGCCGAGGGCGGTGGTGGCGGGGAACGGCTCGAGGCTGCGGCCGGCGCGCTCGAGCGCCCCGTTCCGCTCCAGGACCAGGTAGAGCGCGATCGCGAGGCCGGTGGCGGCGGACTCGAGGTAGCCCTCGACCCCGGTGATCTGGCCGGCCAGCCGCAGGCGCGGAAGGGCGCGCACCCGGTAGAGCTTGTCGAGGCTCGCCGGGGCGTTGATGAAGGTGTTGCGGTGGATCTGGCCGAGGCGCACGAACTCGGCGCGCTCGAGCCCGGGGATCATGCGCAGCACGCGTTTCTGCTCCGGCCACTTCATGCGGCTCTGGAAGCCGACCAGGTTGAAGTGCGTCTTGGCCAGGTTCTCCTGGCGGAGCTGGACCACCGCGTAGGGCTTGCCGCCGCCGGGCGCGGTCAGCCCGACCGGCTTCATCGGGCCGAAGCGCAGGGTGTCCACGCCCCGGCGCGCCAGCTCCTCGATCGGCAGGCACCCCTCGAAGAAGAGCCCCTGCTCGAAATCGTGGAGCGGCAGCACCTCCGCCGCGAGCAGCGCGGCGTGGAACGCGAGGTAGCCGTCGCGGTCGAGCGGCGCGTTGAGGTAGTCGTCGCCGCCGCCCTTGCCGTAGCGCGACTGCCAGAAGAGCTTGCCGAGGTCGAGGCTCTCGCCGTCGACGATCGGCGCGATCGCGTCGTAGAAGTAGAGCGACTCGCCGCCGAGGAGCGCGCCGAGCGCCGCCGCCAGCGCCGGCGAGGTCAGCGGGCCGGTCGCGATCACCGCGTCACCGGCGGGCAGCGCGGTGACCTCGGCGCGGCGGATCTCGATCCGCGGGTGGGCCTCCAGCCGCGCGCCGACCGCCGCCGCGAAGCGGTCGCGGTCCATCGCCAGCGCGCCGCCGGCGGGCACCGCCGCCGAGCGCGCCGCGGCGATCACCAGCGAGCCGAACGCCTCCATCTCGCGCTTGAGCAGCCCCGCGGCGTGGAGCGGATCGTCGCTGCGGAACGAGTTGCTGCACACCAGCTCGGCGAAGCGGCCGGTGTGATGGGCCGGGGTGGTGCGCTCGGGGCGCATCTCCGTGAGCACCACCGGCACGCCGCGCTCGGCGAGCTGGAACGCGCACTCCGAGCCGGCGAGCCCGCCGCCGACGACGTGGACCGGCTCGGCCATGACGGGAGGCAGTATATGGGTGGCAGCAGGACTACGCGCGCCTTAAGGGCGCGTGTGCGGCGGCGCGGAGCGCCGCCGACTGGCCCGCCCAGCGAGCGAGAGTGTCTTGGGCAGACAAGACCGAGGAAGGCTGCAACAGCCCCCCTCGAAAAAAGACAGCTTGACTCGCTTCGACAGCGGCCGGTAGTGTGTCGCGCGCTTCGCGGCCGGAGGCGGCCGCGCCCGACATCGCGCCTGAAACCGCACCGACCCGCAGCCGCATGCCGTTGACCAGCGCCAAGCACCTCGTCGTCGTCGAGTCCCCGGCCAAGGCGACCACCATCAGCCGCTTCCTCGGCGGCGACTACCGGGTCGAGGCGAGCTACGGCCACGTCCGCGACCTGCCGCAGAACGCCAAGGAGATCCCGGCCGCGGTGCGCAAGGAGCCGTGGGCGCGGCTCGGGGTCAACGTCGAGGGTGGCTTCGAGCCGGTCTACGTGGTGCCGGCGGACAAGAAAAAGCACGTCCAGCGGCTCAAGGCCGCGCTCGCCGGCGCCGACAAGCTCCTGCTCGCCACCGACGAGGACCGCGAGGGCGAGAGCATCTCCTGGCACGTGCTCGAGCTGCTCAAGCCGGGGCGCTCGGTCGACGTCCAGCGCATCGTCTTCCACGAGGTGACGCCGGAGGCGATCCGGCGCGCGCTCGCCTCGCCGCGCGGGGTCGACCAGAACCTGGTGCGCGCCCAGGAGGCGCGGCGGGTGCTCGACCGGCTGTACGGCTACTCGCTCTCGCCGCTGCTCTGGAAGCGGGTCGCGCCCGGGCTCTCGGCCGGGCGCGTCCAGAGCGTCGCGGTGCGTCTGCTGGTCGAGCGCGAGCGCGAGCGGATGGCGTTCCGGGGCGCCGCCTACTGGGACCTCGAGGCGACCCTGGCGGCGGAGCCGTCTCTTGACGGGGCGCCCCTCCGGGGCGACGTTGATGGGGCGCCCCTCCGGGGCGACACCTTCGCGGCGCGCCTGGTGCGCGCCGGCGGCCGGCGGCTCGCCGACGGCAAGAGCTTCGATCCCGCGACCGGCGCGCTCACGGACCCCGCGCGCCTCCTGCTCGGCGGCGCGCGCGCGCGGGAGCTGGCCGCCGCGGCGCTCGCGGCGCGCCCGTGGCCGGTCGCCGCGCTCGAGACCAAGCCCGGGCAGCAGCACCCGGCGCCGCCGTTCATCACGTCCACGCTCCAGCAGGAGGCCAACCGCAAGCTCGGCTTCGCCGCGCGCCAGACCATGCGCGTGGCGCAGCAGCTCTACGAGGGGATCGCCCTCGGCGGCGAGCGCACCGGGCTGATCACCTACATGCGCACCGACAGCGTCACGCTCGCCGAGCGCGCGCTCGCCCAGGCGCGGCGGCTGATCGCGGAGCGCTACGGCGCCGACTTCCTGCCCGCCCAGGCGATCCACTACCGCACCAAGTCGAAGACCGCGCAGGAGGCGCACGAGGCGATCCGCCCGACCGACCTCGCGCGCACCCCGGGCGACGCCCGCCGCTGGCTCAACGACGAGCAGGCGCGGCTCTACGAGCTGATCTGGCGGCGCACCGTCGCCTGCCAGATGGTCCCCGCGCGCTTCGAGCGCACGGCGGTCGAGATCGCGGTCGAGGCCGCCGGCGAGGAGCTGGTGTTCGCCGCCTCCGGCCGGCGCATCGTCCACCCCGGTTTCCTGCGCGCCTACGTCGAGGGCTCGGACGACCCCGAGGCCGAGCTGGGCGACCGCGAGACCCTGCTGCCGGCGCTCGCGAAGGGCCAGGCGCTCGAGCCGCGCGCGGTCGCGGCCGAGGAGCACGCCACCCAGCCGCCCTGGCGCTACACCGAGGCGAGCCTGGTCAAGAAGCTCGAGGAGGAGGGGATCGGCCGGCCCTCGACCTACGCCCAGATCCTGTCGACCATCCAGGAGCGCGGCTACGTCTTCCAGCGCGGCAAGGAGCTGGTGCCGACGTTCACCGCGTTCTGCGTCACCCAGCTCCTCGAGGAGCAGTTCGCCGACCTCGTCGACACCGCGTTCACCGCGCACATGGAGGACGACCTCGACGAGATCGCCGCCGGCAAGCTCGACTGGGACCGCCTGGTCTCGGAGTTCTTCTTCGGCGAGGCGGGCAAGGCCGGCCTCCGAGAGCGGGTCGAGCAGGGCGAGGTGACCTACCCGGCGGTCGAGATCGGCAAGGACCCGGAGACCGGCGAGCCGCTCGAGGTCAAGGTCGGCAAGTACGGCCCGTATCTGCGCCGCGGCGGCAACGGCCGCGAGAAGGGCGACGGCGTGGTCAGCCTGCCCGAGGACCTGCCGCCGGCCGATCTCACCCCCGAGCGCGCGCTCGAGATGCTGCGCGCCAAGGGCGAGGCGCCCGAGCCGGTGGCCGCCGACCCGGCGACCGGGCGCCCGGTCTTCCTCCGCCACGGCCGCTTCGGCTTCTACCTCGAGCGCGAGCCGAGCGCGGCCGAGCGCGAGGCGGGGGACAAGCCGCACCGGGTGTCGCTGCCGCGCGGCCTCGAGCCACAGGAGGTCACCGCCGAGGTCGCGCGCGCGCTGATCGCGCTGCCGCGCACGGTGGGGACCCACCCCGAGACCGGCCAGCCGGTCGCCACCGGCATCGGCCGTTACGGCCCCTACGTCAAGCACGGCGACGACTTCCGCAGCCTCCCCGACTGGCGCGCCGCGCTCGAGATCGACCTCGACGCCGCGCTCGCGCTGCTCGCCCGGCCCAAGCCCGGCCGCGGCGCCCCGCGCGGCGCGGCCAAGACCGTGCTCAAGGAGCTGGGCGAGGTCCCCGGCGCCGCCGGCCCGGTGCGCGTCCTCGACGGCCGCTACGGCCCCTACGTCACCGACGGCGAGACCAACGCCACCCTGCCCAAGGGCGCCGACCCCGCCGCCCTCACCGCCGAAGAGGCCGCGAGCCTGCTCGACGCCCGCCGCGGTGCCCCCAAGCGACGCGGGCGCGGGCGGCGGCGGAGCTGAATCGCCGGCTCGGGACGCGCGCCCACGGAACGCGGCGGCGTGGCCGCCGGTCCCCCTCCGCACCGCCGCCTCACGCCTTCCGCCCCCACGCCGGCCCACTCGAACCGCACCGGCATCACCACCCGGCTGTGGTTCACCGGCGTCGAGGTAAAGACGCGCGGCGGCACGGAGCCGCATCGAGCAGGATGAGACGGACG
>CAZNIX010000183.1:0-8990 GCA_964573125.1 uncultured Thermoanaerobaculia bacterium | reverse complement strand
GCCGGAGCGACGGCAACGGCGCCGGTCTCGAGCTGCGTCGGAGTTATGGTCGGCGGGGCTCCGGGCGCCGGGGCGCCTAGCTCCTCCGCGACCGCCGCGCCGGTCGCCGGAGCCGCCGCCGGCGCGCCCGCTGCGCCCTCGTACGTGCCGCCGCTGCGCGACCGCCCGGCCTACGCCGACTACGACCGCGCGCGCGCCGCCGAGACGATCAGCGGCGCGATCTTCCGCCTCGAGCTCGACGCCACGCACCCGCTCGGGTTCGGCCTCGGCGGCGCCGAGCTGCCGGTCTTCCGCAGCTCGACCGCGCTCCTCGCCGCGAGCGCGAACCCGTTCGAAAACGTCGCCCGCTACGCCGACCGGCCGCTCCTCGCCGGCTACGCCTCCGAGCGCCGCCGCCGCGAGCTCGCCGGCACCGCCGCGGTAGTCGCCACCCGCCTCGGCGAGGGCGCCGTCATCCGCATCGCCGACGACCTCAACTTCCGCGCCTTCTGGTACGGCACCCAGAAGCTCTACCTCAACGCGATCTACCTCGGCGGGCTGATCGAGGAGACCGAAGCGCCGGACAAGTGGCGCTGAGCGGCGCGGGCGCCTCGGCTGAACGCTAGTTCGGGCGTCGGCTGAACGCTAGTTCGGGCACCCGCCCAGCGGGCACCGCCAGCGCCAGCCGCTCCTACGCGGCCGATGGCTCGCCGAAGGTGAGGTCGAACACCGTCTCCGTCAGCCACCGCCGAAACGAGTCGTTATCCATGAACTGTTTGAACAACTCGGTGTCGTCCCTGAGCACGGCCGTCATCACGCGCGCGAGCGCCTTGTCGTGCTCGATGCGGGCGTTCTGCCGGTCCGAGTGCTTCTTCGCGTTCTGGTAGGCGGCGTCGGCCGACACGCGACTCGGGATGTCCTCGGTGATCAGCCGGTGCACGCGGTCGGTGTCGGTCCAGGCGATGTGACCGAACAGGTCGTTGAAGCCCTGGAGGATGTTCGACAGCCGGTCCAGCTCGGGCTCCGGCCGGCGCCCGCCGCCGGCGGCCGGCACGGCCGCGATCTCCGCGTCCTCGTCGGGGAGCTGGATCCGCACCGCGGCCTGCTTCTCGACCCGGTAGCTGTCCATGTCGATCGCCTCGAGGATGCCCTTCGAGAGGTCCTCCTCGACCGGCGCCGGGAGCTTCGGGACGAGGAAGTTGAGGAAGATCGAGAGTTTCTCCCACTCGGCTCGCGTGTAGGGGAGCACCGTCGAGAGGAAGCCGTAGGTGCGGAGGAAGGCCTTCGCCTTGCCCTTGAACTCGACCTGGCCGTCCTCATCGAGCTGCGCCGGTACACCGCCACGCAGGCGTCGAGAATCGGGTCGAGCCGGTCACGGTCCGCGCCGCCGAGGTACAGCTCGACCAGCTCCTCCACCTGCGCGACCGAGTAGACCTCGTAGCCGCCGAGCTCGGCCTCGAGGTCGTGCAGCTTGTTCGGGTCGGTCTCCTCGGCCAGGATCGTCGTGCGGTAATAGTCCGCGAACGCCCGCTCGATCGTCTCCGCGTCGTTCATGAAGTCGAGCACGAAGACGTCGTGCTTCTGCGGGTGCGCGCGGTTGAGGCGGGACAGCGTCTGGACCGCCTGGACGCCCGCGAGCACCTTGTCGACGTACATCGTGTGCAAGAGCGGCTCGTCGTAGCCGGTCTGGAACTTGTCGGCGCACACGAGGAAGCGGTACGGGTCCTCGCGGATGCGGTCGGCGATCCGGCTCGACGGGAAGCCGTTGAGCGACGCCTCGGTGACCGTTTCACCGCCGAACGCGTGCTCGCCGGAGAAGGCGACGATCGCCTTGTGCGGGCTCTTGCGCTCGGC
Organism: uncultured Thermoanaerobaculia bacterium; assembly: GCA_964573125.1. Taxonomy (GTDB): domain Bacteria; phylum Acidobacteriota; class Thermoanaerobaculia; order Multivoradales; family JBCCEF01; genus CAVSQV01. The sequence continues at coordinate 7,157 of CAZNIX010000183.1, read as the reverse complement.
CAGGTAGTCGCGGATCGCGTGGTAGTACTGGATCGCCCGCTCGATGCCGCTGGTGACCACCATCGCGCGCGCCTGGCCGCCGATCTTGCCCAGGGCGAGCACCTGCTGGTGGAAGTGATCGACCATGATCTCCGCCTTGAGCCGGATCGCGTGGTCGTGACTCTCGACGTAGCGGCGCAGCTTCTTCGTCGCCCGCTTGACGTCGAACTCGGGATCGTCCTCGACGGTCTTGACCAGCCGGTAGTAGCTCTCGACCGGCGTGTAGTGCCGGAGCACGTCGAGGATGAAGCGCTCCTGGATCGCCTGCTTCATCGTGTAGCTGTGGAACGGCCGGTGGCGGACCGTGCCGTCGGCTTGCGGCTCCGGCACGCCGAAGATCTCGAGCGTCTTGTTCTTCGGCGTGGCGGTGAAGGCGAAGTAGCTCGCGTTGGGCAAGAGCTTCCTCGACTCCATCAGCCGGTTGATCGTGTCCTCGACGGTCTCGTCGTCCTCCTCGGCGCCGGCCGGGGAGAGCGCTCGTGTCATGGCCGTGCTGGCTTTGCCGCCCTGACTCGAGTGCGCCTCGTCGATGACGATCGCGAAGCGCCGCCCGCGGTGGTCGCTTCCGATCGCGTCGAGGACGAAAGGAAACGTCTGGACGGTGGAGATGATGATCTTCTTGCCGGCGGCCAGGAACGCGGCGAGCTGCTTCGTCTTGCTTCCCGACTCACCCGTCACGGCGCCTACCGTCGCGCCGACCTGGGCGAACCGTTTGATCGTCGCCCGGATCTGCTGGTCGAGGATTCTCCTGTCGGTGACGACGACGATCGAGTCGAAGACCCGGGCGCCGTTCCGGGTCAGACCGATCAACTGGTGCGCGAGCCAGGCGATCGAGTTCGACTTGCCGCTGCCTGCGGAGTGCTGGATCAGGTAGCGCCGGCCCGCGCCGTGCTCCGCCGCGTGGGCGAGCAGCTCGCGCACCACGTCGAGCTGATGGAAGCGCGGCCAGATCTGCACCGAGCGCTTCTTCCCGGTCTGCTCGTCCTTGACCTCGACGAGCTGGGCGTAGTTCTCGAGGATGTCGGTCAGCCCGTCGCGGGTCAGGATGCGCTTCCAGAGGTAGTCGGTCTTGAGCCCGTTCGGGTTCGGCGGATTGCCCCCGCCATCGTTCCAGCCCTGGTCGAACGGTAGGAACCACGAGCTCTTGCCCTTGAGGTGGGTGCAGAAGCGCACCGCGTGGTCGTCGACCGCGAAGTGCACCACGCAGCGTCCCAGCTCGAAGAGCTTCTCGCGCGGGTCGCGGTCGCGCTTGTACTGCTCCTCGGCGTCCGCCACCGTCTGCTTGGTCAGGCTGTTCTTCAGCTCGAACGTGGCCACCGGCAAACCGTTGATGAACAGGCAGAGATCGAGGGCGAGCCGGGTCTCGTCGCGGCTGTAGCGGAGCTGGCGGGTGACGCTGAACCGGTTGGCGTCGTAGCGCTCCAGGGCCTTCGGGTTGCCCGGCGACGGCGTGCCGTAGAAGAGGTCGAGGTGGTGCGGGCCGTGCTTGAGTCCGTGGCGCAGCACGTCGATCGTGCCGCGCTTGCTGATCTGGCCCTGAAGGCGCGCCAGAAACACCCGTCGCCTCGAACCGTCACGGCCAAGGTCGAACGTCTCCGCCTCGTAGGGCTGCGTCTCCCGCAGGAAGGCCGCAAGCTGCGCCCGATCCACGCAGTATTCGCGGTCGTAGTCGCCGGCGTCGCCGCAGAGCCAGCCGGCGCCGTAGACCGCCGGCCGCTCGCGCACCTCGCCGGACGCGCCGGCACCCGCATCGCAGGGCGAGCCGGTCAGCGCCGTGCAGATCAGGCGCTCGAGGCCGCGTTCGGTGGTGTCGGTGGTCACGGGAGGTGAGGCTAGGGTGAGCGGCTGGGGCAGGTCCTTTACTAGCGCTTTACTAGGCGCCCGGGGAAGCCACGCCGTCGTAGTAAAGCCAAGTCGCTGACCCGTAAGGAGTTTGACGGACGAGTCCGCCCGCGACTCTAGATTGCTCGTCGTGTCGTTTCATCGCCGTTCAACGCTCGACCTCCGGCTCGGAGGGCATCCACTCGGGCTTCGAGCGGGTCCCGCGGTTGTAGATCCTGCCAGATCGTCGCAGCTCCTGCAGCAGGTTGTTGACCCTGCGTCTCTTCTGGTGCTCCGACAGGCGGTCCGGTAGCTTTGGGAGAAGGAGCTGGTCGACATCCTGGCGCCTCACCGGACCATGCTCGTGCACCAGCGCCATGATGAGGTTCAGGTAGTACTGCTTGTCGAACCCCCGCTCCCGAATGTGCCGCCCCGCTTCACCGGTCGCTCTGGCGACCGCGGCCGCCACGATGAGATTGGGGTAGCGGCCCTCGACCAGGCCCCCGGACTTTAGCAGTCGGTGCTCCTCTCGGCTGATTCGCCGCCCCTTCTGGACTTGGTCGAGCAGCACCACGCGCCCGAGATCGAGATCCGTCCTCTCCATCAGGAGCCGGGTGTAGCGTTCATCCAAGATCCGCCCGGTGAAGGTCACCGTGACCCGACCCGGCTCGCTCAGATCGTAGTCCGGCAGCGGGAACGAGCGCCGCCTCTGGGTCTCGAACATCCGCTTGATGCCGCCGCCCTGGGTGTCGATCAGGTTCAGCTCGACCATCGCGTCGGCGAGGAACGGGTTGCGATAGAGGGGCTGCGGCGCGTCCTGCCGGATCACCGTCTCGACGTCGCCCGGCAGGAACTCCCCGAGGTTGGTGACGATCACCCGTTCCGGGAACTCGACCACGACGACACGCCCGTGCCGGCGGTAGTCCTGGTGCGCGACGGCGTTGTGCAGCGCCTCGCGGATCACCCACGGGTCGTACTGCGTGATCTCCTGCGGGAACAGCGTTCCGCTCGGCAGCGCGCGCACCGTGAGATTGCGGATCCGCCGGAGCAGGCGGCCGCCGGCAAGGAGGAACGGCGGTCCGATATGCTCGTAGTCGAGCTCGCGATTCTCCGCGTCCTTGAGGATCCAGGAAATCTTGGCCACCGCCGGCGAGAGGAGCGTCGCCGACTCGGGGCGACCCAGGAGGAGGAGTGCGGTGTGTGTCACGGCTCCCTGCTTCAGGACCCGCGCCTTGTTGAGGAACGTGCGGTCGTTCCACTGGTCCATCTCGTCCGCCTGACCGGGGTGTTTGGTCATGAACTGCACCCGGGCTTCCGTCAAGGCGTCCGGGTCGAGATCGTCCAGCGAAGCCGCGGCGCATACCTCGGCGGACCAGTCGCTGCTCCGCGTCCAGAGAGCCCGAGCCTTCTCGGGGTGATTCCGGAGCTCGGTCTTGCTCGAGCCGACCCGGACGTACTCCTTGCCGTAGAAGGCGACCGGCTGATCCCTCGCCGGGCCGACCTCGAACACGACGACCCGGCCGCCGGGGTGCGCGACGACGTGGACCTCGAAGCCCGTGTTGGGGCGCAGACCGCTGGCGAGCCACGGCAGCAGCCCCTGATTGCCCTTGCCTTTGGCGGCATGCGGATCGAAACGGGTGCCGACGACCGCGTGCGTGTCGTCGTCGACGCCGAACACCAGGTAGCCGCGAGGCTGGCCGGCGAGGCAGGCGGAGTTGGCGAGGGTGGACAGGTACTCGCCGACCTCCTGGGGGTCGAAACGGTTGCGCTTGACTTCGAACCACTCCGTCTCGGTCGGAAGGGCACGCAGGCGGTCGATGAGCGCAATCTGCTCGTCGGTGCTCACGCCTCGGGTTCCTCCAGCGCTTCGCCGTCCTCGAGGGGCGCGGGCTCGGCGTCGATCAGTTCGTTTGGCTCGTCCGGAGCGTCCGGGTCAGCCGGTTCGTCGGGCAGGCGGGCGGCCGCCTCGCGCACGTCGAGCTTGCCGGTGACGACATCGGCGATGAGGCGAGTGCGGAACTCGCGGAGGAGGGAGGTTTCACGTTGGGCACGATCCCGAGCAGCACCGAGTTCTCGAGTTACGCCATCCAAGTAGGAGAGGATCTCCGACTGCTCGGATAGCGGTGGCAACGTCAGCAAGATGTTCTTCATTCGGTTGAGTCCGAGATCCTGATTCGTCGCACCTCTGGTGTACAGCTGTGACTGCTCGTAGCATCGGGGAGCATTCAAGGATGTCGCTAGAAACTCGGGTATTACCTTGTCCTTTGCGACCTTTAACACTGCGACGTGGACCCATACTTGGAAACGAAAGGACAAGTCGACAGCGCGAGCTACCCCGGTCGTCCCACCCTTCGTGTAAAGGACGTCGCCTAGCTCTGGCACAATTCGTCGGCAGAACTCTAAGTAATCATCCTCCGAGATGGACTTGGCATCGTCGAGACTCCATCGGTCGGCTTTGATGTTGCGGGCTGAGAGGAAGGGGATTCCTTCGTCCGTATAGCTTGGTGAATGGTGAGGTCCATCGACCGCGCGATGAATCACTCGCCGCAGCGTGACGATATCCCAGTGCTCGGGCACGTCTCCCAGCCACTCTCCGCCGCTGGGCTTGAGGCGGACGTTCGGGTCGAGTCCGCGTGTGACGACGCGGTGGATGATGACCTGCTTCTGCTCCTCCAGCAGCTCGATCAGTTTCCGCTTGGCGCGGATGTAGTGCCGAACCCGGCGGTCCACGTAGTTGAGAAATCGGACAATGGCGGCTTGCTCAGCCAAGGGGGGTAGAGGCAGGGCCAGATTCTTGAGTTGATCTCCGTAGATGTGCTTGACCGTGATTCCGCGTCCCATCGTGGCCTTCTGAATGGCGGACGGACGACAATCCGCAGCATAGCCAAGATACCGTGCATTCATCTCCACTGTTGGCCGAAGCAAGATGATGTCACCGCCGCAGCAAGCCTTCGTTGAGATGAGGTTGACGGCAGATTTACCGATTTCGTCGATGGTCTCTCCGGAGGCGGCGAAGAGTACGTCGCCATACTGGATCGGCGTGTAATGAGTCGCACGAGCTGGCGAGACGAAAGACCGACTTCCGCGAATGAAGTGAGTGTGTGTGGTATAGAGGTCGCCATAGCGGACACAGGGTACGCCCGCGGGAATCGCATCCTCCTTGCTGCCGCCATTGCCCTTCGAGAGCCTGCCGAGATACCCGAGCTTCGGCACTGCCCAATGCTCCGGCACGTCGCCGAGCCAAGGTGCCCCGGAATCCTTCATTGCGGGATATGGCCTGAGCTCGATCATGCCTCGGACTCCCGCTTCAGCAAGTCCGGATTCCAGATCTGCTCCGCGATTCGACGGTAGAGCTCCTGCCGCGCATCGAGATCAGCCTTCAGGAACTCCGCGTGCGGCCGGAACGGAAGGCCAGACTCCTCCCGGAAGCGACGGAAGCCCGGGTTGCGCTCGTAGGCATTCTCATGCAGGCTCTGTGCGAGCAGGTTCTGGCCGAAATAGTGCTCGCGCTTCTCGGCGTAGGGCAGGTCGCCGTAGCTGGAGTTGAAGCTCTTGGGCAGGAGGAGGAGGCCGCCGATCCGGTTGCGGTATTCGGCGAAGTCGGTAGGGTGGTCGAATTCGTCAGCGTGCTCGTCGGGATGATTGGCCCAGATGTGTTCCACTTCGTAGCCGTTCTTGCCGCGCCGCTGAACGTACTCGCCGTAGTGTGAGGCTTGGCCGGAGCGGGTCTCGACGTAGGCTGTCATGCGAGCGAGCATGCGATGAATCTGGCGTTTGTTCATTCCGTGCAAGCGGAAGCGTTCGTTGCTGGAGAAGGTCTGTTCCTCGGCATTCAGGCGCTCGGTCAGTATCTCCACGAGCTCTGAAACGGATCTACCGCGAATCCTGAGGATGACGAGCTGGAACATGGCGTACTGCATCGTCGAGTAATCCGTCGATCTCCAGTTCCAGATGCGGCGTGCGATCAGAATGTCGATGTAGGTAGCCACGATGCGGAGCTTGCGCAGGATCACCTCTTCGGAGTCGGAGCGCTGCAACGGCGCAAGAAGCGTGGGGTACTGGAGGGTGAAGAGGTTCTGGGCGTTGTAGTGGATTGCCTCGAGATCCGTCGTGAGCGTCCCCGCCGCCTTCCGAATCCGCTCGTACCAGCGCCCATAGAAGGCGAAGTCCTCCTGGATGAAGCGCGCGAAACCTGCGCTGGATGTGAGCGACAGGGCTTCCTCATGATCCCGGACCCAGCGGTGGAACTCCGTGCCGATGAGGTCGAAGTCGCGGGGCTGAGCGCCGAGCTTGCGCTCACGGATGGTCTGTGCGTGCTGGCTGCGGAGCCAAGCCTTGATAGCGTCGGCGTCCTCCTCCTTGCCCAGTCGCATCAGCGCGGCCACACGGTCGCGCCAGACAAGGCTTGTCTGGGTACGCAACGCAGAGTCGGTGATGTGAGCCAACAAATAACCCTTGAGCATGTCCGTCGGGGTGAGGGACAAGCCCCGATCGTTCATCGTCTCGAAGATCGTATACGCGTCGGCGTCCGAGTAGGCGGTGATCTCGACGAAGTGGACGTTCTCGATCAGCCAATCGGCGAAGTAGGGCAACGTCTCGCCGCCGAGGTCGTCGGGAAGGCCCTCCTCAATGTCCTGATAGCGAGCAAGGATGTTTACCACCGATTCCGGCTGGTCGGTCTCGTCGAAGGGCTGACCGGTGAACAGGGCCTCCATGCAGGCAGTGCGCTCGGGGACATCCAGGTTGAACGAACGTTTTCCGAATCTCTGCGAGAAAATCAGGTCGGCGAGCTGCGCTCGCTGCTTGTCGTCGCTAAGCTGTCGGTAGATATGGATCAAGAGAAGCGTAATTGACGTCAGGCGCTGCTGTCCGTCGATGATAAACTTTCGGCCGTCCTTATCGCTGATGATGATCGAACCGAGGAAGTAGTGGCCGTACTGCTCGACGGCGCTTCGGTCATTCTCCGGCGCGTGGCTATCGAAGAACTTCTCGGCGAGGTCGTCGATTAGCTCCGTGATGTGCTTGGTTTCCCAGCGATACTCCCGCTGATAGTAGTCGATCGCGAACTTGGCACCCGCGAGGAGGCTACGGATGTTCTTGGCGTCGCCGCGAATCTCTCTCATTTTGCGCTCACCTCGCTCCCCACGATCTCCTCCAACATCCCCGCCGTCTCCCGCTCCAACGCCAGGATGTCCGCCCTGATCTCCTCCAGCGTCCGCAGTGGCTTGGGCTTGTAGAAGTACGGCTCTCCTCAACTTAGAGTGGGTAGCGGCGGGTCGAGCTGGATGCCGCCGCAG
>CAZNIX010000182.1:568-9007 GCA_964573125.1 uncultured Thermoanaerobaculia bacterium | reverse complement strand
GCCGCCGGCGGACGGCCGCTGGACACCGCGCCCGAGCGCCGCGCGGGCGCGGGGGACGCCGCCGAGCGGCCGCGGTCGCCGGCGCTCCGCCCGGGCCAGCTCTACCGCCTGGCGTGGGGCTTCTACCTCGTGCTCGCGGTCGGCGCCGTGGTCTGGATCGGCTGGCGCGAGAAGGTCATCCCGCTCGCGCTCTTCGTCGACCCCGCGCGCTGGTGGCTCGACCTCGCGGCCGGCGCTGGCGCGGGTCTCCTCCTGGTCGCAGTCTGGCGCCTCGCGGTCCGCGGGTTCGGTCTCGCGCGCCGCCTCGAGGAGCGCCTCGGGGGCCTCCTCGGCGCCCTCACCCCGGCCGAGGTGATCGCGCTCGCGGTCCTCTCCGGCCTCGCCGAGGAGCTGTTCTTCCGCGGCGCGGTCCAGGGCTCGTGGGGCTTCGTCTGGGCGACGCTGCTCTTCGCCCTGATGCACACCGGCCCCGACCCCGCATTCCGCCTCTGGACGCTCTTCGCCCTCCTCGCCGGCGCGCTCTTCGGCGGCCTCATGCTCTGGCGCGGCAACCTCCTCGCCCCGGTCGTCGCCCACTTCGTGGTCAACGCGGTCAACCTGGGGCGGGTGATAGCGCATCAAGGCCCGGAGTCGTAAGCCGCCAGGTGATTCCACCAGCGCGCACCAGCGCGGTGGACCTGCCCCGGTTAGGTGGACGGCGTACCGCTTGCGAATCTGGACTTGACCCGTTTCGTGGACACATCACCTTTGGGAGAAGGAGTCCGCAAATGCCGAGGAGTCGGCCGCCGTACCCGCCGGGTTTCGTCGGCGGATCGTGGAGCTGGTACGAACCGGCCGTACTCCGGCGGAGTTGTAGCGGGAGCTTGAGCCGACGGCGCCGTCGCACACCGCGCCGCGGCCCACTTCTCGCTCCGCCAAGCGCGGGTGGCTGCGAGCTTGAGGTCACGCTTGGCCCAGATCTCCTCGGGCCGCCCCCCGCGAGGATTCCGGCCTCCTCCCCACGGAATCTCCCTGGTCTGGCCAGGGGGCCGCCACCGGGTGGCACTGGGGCCACTGCGTTCGTGCTCATGAGCGGGTACTGCATCGCATGCGGTTCGCGGGGCGTAGCGACTTGAACTTCGCGGCACTCCAGATATGCGCGCATGCACCCAAGCAGTTATGCACATTTGACCATCCATCGTCCTCGCGATTAGAGTCCTAGCCTAGCTGTTCAAGCATGGCCGCTCATAGAGCGTCGACCACCGAAGGCCGCCCGCGTGGCTCGGGACAAGCCAGACCCTGGCTTGCGGGGGAAAGAAGAGAGCGCCACCCCACCCACCTTACGGAGGCAACTCAAATGCGCAAGCACCTTCCGCTCGCTATTCTCGCTGTTCTCATTTTCTCTCTAGCAGCCTATCTCCTTCTCAGTCCATCTAAGCCATCGTCGACAGAGTCCCGAACGTTCTCTTGGGGAGGGCCGAGGAACATCTCGATGCTTCCCCTCATTGCCGATCGGGAGAACCACTTCTCAAGACATGAGATCGATGTGCGGACGGAGAACATCCAAACTGGAAAGCTGGCAATGGACGCACTCCAGTCCGGTAGCATAGATCTAGCTGTACTGGTCGACTCCAACCTAGCCTTCGGTGGCTTTCAAAGCAACCCCAAGTTCAAGGCTGTGTCGGTTATACAGATCAAGTGGGACGACGCGATTCTCTACCGGACCGATAGTGGGATTCAGAATGCAGGCCACCTCAAAGGTCGTCAGATCGCTACACCACTGGGAACGACGGCACACGTCTTTGCCGCGTTCTACCTTGAAGACAACGGCATCGCCTACGATGAGGTCGAATTCGTCAATATGAGCCCTCCTGGCATCCAGGCTGCCTTCATCGCGGGCGACCTACAAGCCGGAGCCATATGGCAACCATTCCGTTATAACGTTAGGCAAGCCCTTGGCGATGAGGTCGGAGAGCTGAACGATCCGAGCGTTTACAAGGCCTACGCAATACTAGCTGCTTCTACTGACATCTTGACTCATCATCCGAAAGCGGTCGGTCAATACTTGGCAGCCCTAAGCGATGCCCAAGGAAGTCTCCGGCGGGACGAGGCCGGTTACCAGGAGTTCTTGGCGCACGCAATCGGTATCTCTGTGGAAGTCCTCAGGACCAGTTGGTCAGAGTATGACGTGTCGCTAAGTAATCCCGCCCAGATACTCCCTGTTCTCCAGCGCGAGGGTGAATGGATCCGCAGAACACAAGAGGGATACAGGAATCGTGCTCTTCCGGACTATGGCGCATTGATCGACGACCGGTTCTGGAGGGAACTGAAGGAGCAGGGCAGCCCATGAATCGCGAAGGGGGCGCGACATCCAGGGGAGTGCGTCCGGCGCCGGCGACGACTAGGCAGGTGGTCGGCGCCCTAATTCTCCTGGCTACGTGGTGGTTTCTCTCGGATGATGTTCTGGGAGTGCTGCCCTCGGCAGCAATAGCAGCCCCCTCGGAAACGGCCTCAAGAACGGTTGAGCTTGTCAGCAGCGGCGAGTTCTGGAAGGATGTGAGAGACACGATCGGCCGGGCTCTCGCGGGCGTAGTCCTCGCATTCCTTCTTGGGTTCCCGATAGGCGTTCTTCTGGGGTGTTCACGTACCCTGGCAGAACTCACTGACTTCCCCGTAGACTTCTTGCGCTCTATCCCGGTTACTGCCCTCTATCCGGTTTTCGTCCTCACGTTAGGCATTGGGACCAAGCCCGCGACGGCCATGGTTGTTGCGGCGTGCATCTTCCCCATCCTGATAAACACGCTCCAGGGTGCGCGCTCGGCTGAAACCCTTCGTCGGGACCTTGCGAGGGTCTATGGCGCGGGCCGCCTGCAGGTCTTTGTGGATGTTACGTGCTACGAAGTACTTCCTTATGCGATCGCTGGCATCAGACTCGCGCTGTCGATCTCGCTGATCGTCGTAGTGCTGGCGGAGATGTTTCTCGGCATCAACGCTGGGGTCGGGCAGCTTCTGTGGGATGCTTTCTCACGGAACGACGCGCGCACTATTACGGCCGCCCTAATCACGGTAGGACTAATTGGTTTTCTGATGAATCGGGCTTTCCAGCTGGCTGCACGGAAAACGTTCTCCTGGGTGGAGGTCTAGGACTCGTGATACAACTCACCGACTTTCGTAAGGCCGTGAAGGCGCCGGAAAAGCCGCGGGTACTCTTTGCAAACCTCAACCTCACTGTTAGCGCCCCGGAGTTTCTTTGTATTGTCGGGCCGAACGGTATAGGCAAGAGCGTTCTTCTCAACTGTATCCTTGGGTTGGACAAACACTTTGAGGGAAACGTCAAGGTCTCAACGAAACGTATAGGATACGTCCCACAGAGGCATCGGGTTAGTCTCTTTCCATGGCTCACCGTCGCAGAGAACATAGCTTATCCCGTGAGGTATGCACAGAGTCTCAACGGAACTGCGGAGAGGAGGATTGAAGAGCTAATCGGGTTATTACCGCCAACGATAAGGCCTGAGTCATGGATCACGCCGCTTTCGGGAGGCGAGGCGCAAGTCGTCGCCTTGTTGCGGAGTCTGGCCTCGTCGCCGGAGCTGCTTGTTCTCGACGAGCCGTTTTCGCACATGGATCTTGTCCGAAAGGAGGATCTATACAGAGTTCTGCAGGACCGTGTGCTGCGCGAAAACATTACAGTCATGATGATAACCCATGACTTGGAGGAGTGCCTCTTGCTTGGGACCCGAGTGTTGGTTCTCGGTGGTGGCGACGGCGCTAGCATCTGCGCTGACCTAGCCGTAAGCATTCCTCGTCCACGCGACGGCGCGCACGCGGCTAGTGCGGAGTTCAACGAGCATCGGAGAGCCCTGCGTAAAGCGTGGGAAGAGTGCTGTGTTTGAAGCTTCTGTTCGTAAAAGAGGGAGTCCGCAGCCCATCTAAGGGGGTCGCGATGCAGGTGGCCGAAAAGCTGTTACCTCTCATCGGTGCGCTGATCATTTTCCTTCTTGGGAGGATGGCGGGAACGTCACCTGTTCCTTCGGCAATCCTTTTATTGGCGATCCTGGTCTCAGCGGTGGTTCTCGAAGGCGTGGCGACGAAACAGGGATGGACGCGAAGGACGCGAAATGCCGGTCGCGGCCTTCTCTCAATCGCGTTTGTTGGCCTCGCGGTTGGCTATTGGTTGTTCAAGAAGGTGGAGCCTGGTATAGCAATCACTTCGCAGGAGCCAAGGCAGAGCGTATACTTTCAGTGCCGAGGGAGCGAGAGTGCACTGAGTCAGTGTAGTCTGTATGTGTCCGGAGTTTCAGAGGGGATCTCCGAGGAGGCGGGTAAGGGTGTGGCGGGCTACTTGCTTTCAGGCTATCTTCGATACGCAGAGCTAGGGCTCTGTCTAAACGTGCAGCCCGTACGCTTCACCGAGGAAGGCTTGTGGTATTCTCACCTCGTGACACCTGCCGAGATCCAGCTGCAGCGAGGTGACCAATTCGAGTTGCAAGCGGTGCTGACGCGAGACAGGGTCGACGCAGGTGCGCTTGGGAGATGTGGCGTCGGTGATATTCAGGGAGACCTGCAGATTGATTTGCTTGGTCCGCCTGCGCTAGCAAGTCAGCTGATCGCCTTCCCGACTATCGATGTTGCCGCTCTTGAGCGGGGAGAGGAGTAGCGGGTGGTGAACGGAGAGCGAGTCGCATGATGCGTACCCTGAGTGGTGCTTGTAGTTCGAAGCCTAGGGGGGATGGTGTACGAGCGGTTGCCTATACACCGAAGGCGCTTGACCACGGAAGCGGCCAGCGAATCACCTCCCGCGGTGTTAATCTTACCCATTCAGTGTACGAACACCTGCACTTCGATTTGCAGGAAGTACTGGATGCCGACAAGCTGAGTAGGGTAGAGACGTTCTGCAGGGGGTGCGCCGCGGATGGTCTCGGGCGGATTGGGTGGGAGAACTTTCGGCGCCTCGATTTTGCAACCGTAAAGAGTCAGTACGATCGGAGTGCCTATCCCGTAAGTAATCGGCTCGCGATGATTCTGGCAGACGATAGGATATTCGGTGCACCGAGCATGCACCTGACGGCGAAATACTCCGGCCCGGCGTCAGGGAGGAAGAGGGCGAGGTTTGACACACTTTATGATCGGGCGACGGAGTTCTGTGCTGACTTGGACTCTAGCGGCTATATTGAGAGAGAGCTGGTTAGCTACCGGGTGAAGCTCTTGCCGGCTAGTGGCGAGGGTTTTGATCCGCCTAGTGTGAGCCCGGTGTGCCTACTGCCGGCATTTAGGAAAATACCGCTGTCAGTCGCAGGCCGTCATTTCAGGACGACCGAGATTCATGTGACTTTCGAGCACTTGCATCGTGTCTCGCCCGAGATCCTAAGTGCGCTCTTTGAGAGAGGCTTTTGTTCGGCATTTCGATTCGATGAGGCTACCGGTGACTTCAGTGTAATAGCCACAATCCAGGGTTTCGAGCGTGAGATATTGCATATCTTGGTACGCGTTGAGGAGTGGCTACTTGCTGAGATGGGCCGTGGATTTATCGGCTGCGAGACTGTTATCAAGAAAGAAGACATTGTGAGCTTCTACGTTTTTGGTGAAGACCCGGGTATCCAACAGGTTGTGGAGCCGGGCTCGGTGGTGTAAGACCAAGTCCGACCCGCGGGATGACCGGCAGGCCGATCGTCCGCACGGGCTGGCGCGATGGCATGGGAAGGACGCGGGAGACGAGGGTCTCCTACCCACCGCCGCCTAGGCAGAGCAGTTCAGCCCGGCCGGCTCGGAGAGCCGGAACCACGGACGGCTCAACCAGCGATAGGCGATCGCCGAGCGGCTCGAGCACATCCGCCATCTGGAGATGCCCTGGACGGTGCGAAGCGCTGCGGCCGGGTGTCCCGGGCGTTGTAGTGGTGGATCTCTCGCAGCCAGTTCTCCGCCTCTGCCGTCCATCTCACCCGGCCCACGAGTGGATCCTCTGACCCATCTCCTCGTGGCTGATCCTCCTGCCGGCCTCGGAGTCGGCGAGGCCGCGCGCGACCATGCGGGCGAGGGCGATCTCACGCAGGATCTCGTCGAACGAGCTGTCGTCGGGCTGCTGCCCGACGAGATCGAGGATCTCTTCCTTGGCCGTCGTAGCGTTGCTGGTCGCCATGGCAAAGTCGATTCTACCCTACCGGGCAGGCGAGACCAACCGGCGCGACGCCGGTCGCTGCCCACCGCAGTGCAGGCCGGTCCGGCGCGCCCGCGGTGCTAGACTCCGCCTTCCCCGCCGCCGGCGGGCGGCTTGGGGTGAGGAAAGGAGTACGGGCGTCATCATGGCCAGCGGCACCGAGGCGGTCCTGGCGCGGGTCGAGCGCGAGGGCGGGGCGTATCTCGACGAGCTCGTGGACTTCCTGCGCATCCCGTCGGTCTCGACCGACGCGCAGTACAAGGGGGACGTGCTGCGCGCGGCGGAGTGGCTGCGCGCGAAGATGGCCGACGCCGGGCTCGAGGCCGAGCTGATCGCGACCGCCGGCAACCCGCTGGTCTACGGCGAGTGGAGCGGCGCGCCGGGCAAGCCGACGATCCTGGTCTACGGCCACTACGACGTCCAGCCGGCCGATCCGCTCGAGGAGTGGCGCCACCCGCCGTTCGAGCCGACGATCGAGCGCGATCCCGAGAAGGGCGACCGGCTGGTCGCGCGCGGCGCCACCGACGACAAGGGGCAGCTCTTCACCCACGTCAAGGCGGTGGCGGCGATCCTCGCCGAGCGCGGCGCCCTGCCGGTCAACGTCAAGTTCGTGATCGAGGGCGAGGAGGAATCGGGCGGCGCGGCGATCGACCGCTACGTGCGCGACGACGCCGGCGGCAAGCTCGCCTGCGACGCGGTGGCGATCTCCGACTCCTCGATGTACGGGCGCGGCCAGCCGTCGTTGATCTACGGCCTCAAGGGGCTCGTCTACCTGGAGGTCAAGGTCCAGGGCCCAAACCGCGACCTCCACTCCGGGAGCTACGGCGGCGCGGTGACCAACCCGGCCAACGCGCTCGCCCACGTCGTCGCCTCCTTGAGAGACCCGGTGAGCGGGCGGGTGCTGATCCCCGGCTTCTACGACCGGGTGCGGCCGCTCGAGGACTGGGAGCGCGCGGAGTTCGCCGCGCTGCCGTTCGACGAGCAGGCCTACCGGCGCGACCTCGGCGTCGACGCGCTCACCGGCGAGCAGGGCTACACCACGCGCGAGCGCGCCTGGGCGCGGCCGACCTGCGACGTCAACGGCGTCTGGGGCGGCTACATGGGCGAGGGGGCGAAGACGATCATCCCGGCGCGCGCCGGCGCCAAGGTCTCGATGCGCCTGGTCCCCGACCAGGACCCGCAGGAGATCGGCGAGCTGTTCACCGCCCACGTGCGCGCCCAGGCGCCGCCCGGCGTGCGCGTCGAGGTCGGCTCGATCCACGGCGCCAACCCGGTCTTGATCGACGCCCGCGGGCCGATCGTCGAGGCGGCGATGGACGCGCTCGAGGCCGAGTGGGGCCGGCGCCCGGTGCGCGTGCGCGAGGGCGGGACGATCCCGATCGCCGACACCTTCAGCCAGGTGCTCGCGGTGCCGATCGTGCTCATGGGCTTCGGCCACGAGGACGACCGCCTGCACTCGCCGAACGAGAAGATCGACCTCGCGAGCTTCCACGGCGGCGTGCGCACGGTGGTGCGCTTCCTCGACCGGCTGGCGGAGGCCCGATGAGGGTACGCCGGTGAGTTCACGCGACGGCGTCGAGCGCGAGCTCAAGTTCCCCGGCGTCGAGCTCGACCGCCTGCGCGACCGCCTGCGGGAGCTCGAAGCCGAGCGCACCGGCCCCGGCGCGCTCGAGGACAACCTGGTGTTCGACCGCCGCGGCGCGCTCGAGGCCGAGCATTGCATCCTGCGCCTGCGCCGCGACGCCAAGGGCGCGAAGCTGACGTTCAAGGGACCGCCGCGCTTCGAGGGGCGGACCAAGGTGCGGGTCGAGCACGAGACCGGCGTCGACGACCCGGAGGCGATGCGCGCGCTGTTCGAGAGCCTCGGCTACCAGGTGGTCCGGCGCTACCAGAAGATGCGCGAGACGTGGCAGCTCGGCGGCGTCACCATCGCCCTCGACCATACGCCGATCGGCGATTTCGCCGAGTTCGAGGGCGACGGCGCCGAGAAGGTGGCGCGGCGCTGCGACCTCGACCCGGCGGCGGCCGAGCGCCGCTCCTACCTCCGCCTCTACGCCGACCACCTCGCGGCCCACCCCGAGGCGCCGCCGGACATGGTGTTCGGCGACCGCACCGAGCGTTAGCCGCCGCCGCGCGCCCCGCCCATGGCCGCGCTCCGCCTGCGCGCCCTGGTGCTCGCCGCCGGGCGCGGCGAGCGCCTGCGCCCGCTCACCGACGTCGTGCCCAAGCCGCTCTTGCCGATCGCCGGCCTGCCGGTCGCCGGTCACACCCTGGCGCGCCTGGCCGCCGCCGGCTGCGAGGCGGCC
>CAZNIX010000182.1:0-558 GCA_964573125.1 uncultured Thermoanaerobaculia bacterium | reverse complement strand
CGCCGGCGCGCTCGCCCGCCTGCCCGATTCGCCCGATCCCGTGCTGGTGGTCAACGGCGACAGCCTGTGCCGCTGGCCGCTCGAGCGCCTGGTGCGCCGCCACCTCGCGAGCCGCGCCGCGGCCACCCTGCTGTGCGCGCGCGGCGCCGCGCCGCGGGAGTTCGGCGGCGGGGTGGCGGTCGGAGCCGACGGCCGGGTGCTGTCGTTCGCGCCCGGGCCGCCGCCGGCCGCCGCCGCCGGCAAGGAGCGGCACCAGGAGCGGCCCAGAGTGCAACACTGGGTGTTCGCCGGCGCCCAGGTGCTCGCGCCCGAGCTGCTGGCGCGGATCGGTCCGGGCGCGGCGGAGACCGTGCGCGATCTCTACCTGCCGCTGCTCGCCGCCGGCGCCCGCCTCCAGGCGGTGCCCACCCGCCGCCGCTGGCACGACCTCGGCACCCCGCGCCGCTATCTCGAGGCGGCGCTCGACGGCGCCCGGGGCGGCCTGCCCGAGCGCTGGTGGCGACGCTCCTGGGTGTCCCCCGACGCGGCGGTCGACCGCGGCGCGGCGCTCGCGGGGGC
>CAZNIX010000181.1:631-9046 GCA_964573125.1 uncultured Thermoanaerobaculia bacterium | reverse complement strand
GTGGATGTGAACACTTGCGGAGCCGTTTGCAACCGTTCTACCGGACAGCAGTGATGTTTGGAGTAGTTGCCAGGCGGAGGATCGGGCAACCGATAGTCGACATCGATGAAGCGGCGCAGG
Source organism: uncultured Thermoanaerobaculia bacterium (assembly GCA_964573125.1). Classification (GTDB taxonomy): domain Bacteria; phylum Acidobacteriota; class Thermoanaerobaculia; order Multivoradales; family JBCCEF01; genus CAVSQV01. The sequence goes on along the minus strand of CAZNIX010000181.1, from coordinate 8,926 downwards.
TAGAGCTCCGCTCCAAAACCGGATCCGTAAAGAACTCGCACGGAGTGGGCAAGCTGCTGACGATCGACGCCGAGAACGAAGACGATGCCGGCGACATCGAAGAGGTGTTTGATACGTTCGAGTAGCTCGACGGCGTAGCTGGGACGGCAGCGGTCCATTACATCCACGAAAACGACGATCTTGGCTGCACCTTCGCCACCCCCGGGCTCGATCTTCCTGACGAGCGCTTCCAAGGCCTGGCGGAAACCCGCCAGATCGGACTTGGCCTTCTCGTAGTTCTCGATCTGATCCTTGGCCACTTCTGCGGCGAGGTCGCCGAGCTGCTCTTCCGTCACACTGTCGAGGTTTACGAAACCTTGGGTCGCCAGGCGGACGGCGACCGGAATCGACCGCCGCAAGAGGGAGCCCGCAGCGGCCTTCAGCTTCTTCCTGGCCGGAGCAGTCGCGGCGCCCTTGATCGCCGCTGACAGTTCGCCCACCAACGCCACCAGCGGGTCGGCCGCGAAATCGGTCTCCCACGCATTGAAGTAGAGGCACTTGAAGCCCCGCTGCTCCAGCTTCCTTCGCCACATTCGGATGAAGGTCGTCTTGCCGGTCCCCCAGCCGCCGTCGATCGCCAGCACGAACGGACCGAGTGCCTGACAGACGAACTCGGTCAGGGGAGGTTCGAGTTTGGCCCGCTCGAGGGCGTCGTTCCGAAACGGGTCGCCCTCAGGAACCTCGAGTTCGGGTGGCCGGATGAGCATGGTGCGTTCGCGTAGGCTACAATGATTGCCGGCGCGCCGCCACTCGAGGCGCCCCAGGAGGAACTCGACGTGGTTGCACCGGCTGTGAGGGACCAGATTCTCAGCGACCTTGACCGGCTCTCGCCAGAGGAGCAGGAGCGGGCGGCGAGGCTCGTCCACGGCCTCGTGTCTCCCCTGCCCCGAGGCGCATCCGTCGAGGATCTGCTGAGCGTGGCGGGCACGCTCGATCCGGAGTCCGCACGGGAGATGATTACGGCGGTCGAGGAGGCTTGCGAGCGGGTGGACCCTGATGAGTGGTAGATACCTGCTCGACACCAACGTCGCCATCCGCGTCCTCAACCAGGAAATCGACCTCGAAGTTCGACGCGACAGCGGGCTCGAGGCGTTCCTCTGCCTGACCGTCGTCGGCGAACTGCTCTTCGGAGCCGAGAGGTCCGGGCGGCCGGAAGTCAACCGTGAACGGGTCGAACGTCTGGTCGAGATCTGCCCGGTCGTGCCGCACGACCTCGAGACCGCACGCCGCTACGGCGCCCTGAAGGCCACGCTCAGGCAGCTCGGACGCCCGCTCCCCGAGAACGATGTCTGGATCGCCGCCTCCGCCCTCCAACACAGCCTGACTCTGGCGACCCGAGACAGCCACTTCGAGGTCGTAGAAGGGCTTCGCGCCGAACCCTGGTAGGGGCCTGTCTGGCCCCGAGTCACCTCCGCCGCGACTGATCTCTCGTACCCCCTCAGAGCGAACCAGTAAGAGTTCCTTACAAGTTGCGCCTCCGCCAGCGCCCCTTCGGCGTAGATGGCCTTGACGTGCTGCGTGAGGTTCTGAGGCGTCGATGCCGGTCTCCTCCTCAAACGCGCACTACTCCCGCCGTGCGTGGTCCGGCGGCTCCGGGGTCTCCGGCCGGCCCGCGAAGGTCTCGAGCTTCTCGAGCAGGATCTCGACCGCCTTGTCGAGCGAGGGGTCGTTTCCGGCGGCGATCTCTTCGGGGAGGTCCCAGACCTCGACGTCGGGCGGGACGCCGACGCCTTCGACCGCCCACTCGCCCGCGGGGTCAAAGAAGCGGAAGGTCGGGAAGGCGACGCCGCCGCCGTCGACCAGCATCGGGTTGCCGGAGAGGCCGATCAGGCCGCCCCAGGTGCGGGTGCCGACCAGCGGGCCGAGGCCGGCCTGGCGGAAGTAGTACGGCAGCGCGTCGCCGCCCGAGGCGGCGTAGCCGTTGATCAGCATCGCCTTGGGGCCGTCGTGGGCGAAGCCGGGCGTGGTGAACGGCTCGAGGCCGCGGCGCGCCCAGTACGAGAGCGTCGTGCGCGACAGCATCTCGATCATGCGGTCGGGGATGAAGCCGCCGCCGTTGTAGCGGTCGTCGACGATCAGCCCGTCTTTGCTCGACTGGCTGTAGAACCACTTCTGGAGCGCGCGGTTGCCGTCGCCGGCGGTGTCGGGCAGGTGAATGTAGCCGATCCGGCCGCCCGAAAGCTGCGCGACCCGCTCCGCCCGGCCGGTCACCCAATCGAGGTAGCGGAGGTTCTGCTCGGAGGTGATCGTGTGCACGGTCACCCGGCGCGCGCCCTCCAAGGTGGGCTGCGCGTGGACGGTCAGCTCGACCTGGCGGTCGCCCTTGCCCTCGAGCAGGCGGTAGGGGTTGTCCGCGGCGGTCAGCTCCTCGCCGTCGATCGCGAGCAGGAACTCCCCCTCCGCGATTTCCACGCCCGGCTCGGTGAGCGGCGAGCGGTAGTCGTCGTCCCAGTTCTCGCCGGGGAAAATCTTGGCGATCCGGTAGCGGCCGGACTCGTGCGCCTCGAACTCGGCGCCGAGCAGCCCGCCCTCGACGCGCTCGATCCGCGCCTCCTCGCCGCGCTGGACGTAGGCGTGGCCGGACTCGAGCTCGGACACCAGCTCGCTGAACAGGAAGTCGAGGTCGGAGCGGTCGGCGACCCAGGGGAGGAGCGCCCGGTAGCGCGCGCCGAGCGCCGGCCAGTCGAGGCCGTGCATGTTCTCGTCGTAGAACCAGTCGCGGCCGATGCGCCAGACCTCGTCGTACATCTGCGCCCACTCGGCGCGCGGATCGAGCTTGACCCGCAGCCCCGAGAGGTCGAGCGCCTTCGCTTCTCCGCCGGGCTCGGCGGGAGCGAGCTTCCAGCTCTGGCCCGAGCGGTAGAGCACCTGCTTGCCCTTGGCCGCGACGACGTACTCGGCGACCTCGGCGGCGACCTCCTTGGCCTCGCGCTTCTCGAGGTCGTAGCGGACGAGCGAGGCCCGGCCGCCGCCGCCGGGCCCGCCGCCCTCGGGGAGCTTGCGGTAGAGCACCGCGCCCTCGACCGCCACGAGGTCGGCGTAGTCGCCCGCCTCGACGCCGGGAAGCGCGATCGTGCGCGCGACGAAGCCCTCGGCGACCACCTTGGTCGGGGGCGGCTCGCCCTCGCCCTCCTCTTCGTCTTCCTCGCCCTCCCCCTTCGCCTTCTTGCCGTCCTTGTCGTCGCTGTCCTTGCCGCCCTTCGTCTTGGCGCCGTCCTCCTCGGCGCCGTCCTCCTCGCCGGAATCGATCTCGACCTCGTCGCTCTTCGGCGGGAAGAGCGGCTCGGCCGCGGGGTCGAGGGCGGCGGCGTAGACGCGGGTCGCGCGGTCGTAGACGTAGTTGAACTCGAAATCGGAGAAGCGCAGCGAGTAGTCGCGGTTGCTGAGGAAGAACAGGTACTTGCCGTCCGCACTGAACACCGGGTCGAAATCGAAGGTCAGCCCCGCGCCGAGGAGCGCGGACTTCTTGTCGGCGAGCGAGTAGACGGCGAGGCTCGGCAGCCGCGTCTCGGGGTGGCTCTTCTCGTAGGCGAGCCAGCGGCTGTCCGGCGACCAGCGGTAGGTGTCGATGTCGCCCTGGTCGTCGGCGTCGACGACCTCGAGCGCGCCGCTCGCGACGTCGAGGATCTGGAGCCGGTGGTCGCTGTCGCCGAACGCGAGCTTCTCGCCGTCCGGGCTCCACGCCGCCGGGTAGCGCCAGACGCCGCCGCCGCGGGTGAGCTGCCGCGGCTCGTCGCGGCCGTCCTGGGCGTGCAGGTAGAGCTCCATCTCGCCCGTGGCGTCCGACCAGTAGGCGATCCGTTTCCCGTCCGGCGACCACGCCGGCGCGCTCTCGCGCACGCCGGAGGTGGCGGTCAGGTTGCGCGTCGAGCCGTCCTTGGCCGGTACCGTGAAGAGGTCCCCGCGCGCCTCGAACACCGCCCGCTCGCCGCCCGGCGCGACGCCGGCGGCGGCGACGTTGTCGCTCGCGTCCTCCCAGTGCGGCACCGCCGCCGGCAGGTCGCCGCCGAGCGTGATCGCGATCTTCTCCACCGCCTCGGTCGCGAGATCGAGCCGGTAGAGCCAGCCGCCGTTCATGAACACGATCGCGTCCGGACCGAGGCTCGGCCACAGCACGTCGTACTCGTCGAACGCGGTCAGCTTGCGGGTGGCGCCGGTCGCGACGTCGGCGGCGAACAGGTTCATCGTGTGGTCGCGGTCGGAGGTGAAGTAGATCGTGCCGCCGTGCCACATCGGGAAGTTGTCCGAGCCCGGCCAGTCGACGAGCCGGCGCGAGCGCATCGCCTCGAGGTCGAAGGTCCACACGTCCTGGTTGCGCCCGCCCTGGTAGCGCTTCCAGGTGCGGAACTCGCGGTCGTAGTAGGTGTAGGCGAGGCTCCTGCCGTCCGGCGCGTAGGAAGCGCTGCCGCCGATCGGGATCGGCAGCGGCCGTTCGAGGCCCCCTGCGGGATCGACCAGGAAGTAGCGGCCGGAGCGCTCGCCCCACGGCGTCCGGTTCATGCGCACGAGGATCCGGCCGTCGGGATGGAAGCCCTGGATCCAGTAGTCGAAACCGCCGCGCGGCGGCATCACCCCGGCGTCGTTGTAGAACGTGAGCTGCCGGGGCGGTCCGCCCTCGGCGGGCATGACGTAGACCTGGCGCGTGCCCGAGTACTCCGCCGAGTAGGCGACCCAGCGGCCGTCCGGGGAGATCTTCGGCGTCAGCTCGACGCCGGGATGGCTGGTCAGCCGCCAGGCGCGGCCGCCGGCCGCGGGCGCCCGCCAGACGTCCCCGGCGTAGACGAAGACCACGAACTCGCGGTGGATCGACGGAAAGCGCAGCAGCCGCGCCTCCCCGGCCGGCGCCTCCCCGGCCGATGCCGGCGCCGGGACGGCGAGCGCGAGCGCGGCGAGGAGCCCGAGGCAGAGCGAAGGTACGCGACGAAAACGGACGGAGCGGGCACTCGAGATCATGATCTCCCCCCTGATGCCGGACAGAACGCCTCTTGCCTCGCGGACCCCGGCCGTGGACCACCGGGCGGGGAGCGCAAGGATAGCCTACGGCCCGGCTACTAACGCGAGCGGCGCCGGGAGGTTCGAGGCGCGGACGCCTCGGCCCCTATCGGCGACCGGCCACCCCATCGACTCCAGATCCGCCTTTTGCTATACTCGCACTACTTTTTTTGGGCTACGTAGGCACTTGCGGCCAGGTGCCTCGCGCTCGGGGGCGAACGGACGACGGGGCAAGGCTCCTGCCGGAAGGCCTCTTCCCGGCCCGAGGAGGACACCGATGAGACGCCTGTTCGCCTTCGCGGCGGCGGCGCTGGCCGTGGGTCTGTTCGCCCCGCCCGCCGCCGCCCAGTTCGCCAACGCCGACCTCGCCGGCACGGTCACCGGCGCCGACGCGGTCCCGCTCGCCGGCGTCGTGGTCACCGCCACCCACGACGCGACCCGGCTCGCGCGGAGCACGCAGACCGCCGCCAACGGCGGCTACGCGATCAACGGGCTCCAGCCCGGACGCTACACGGTCTCCTTCGCCAAGGAGGGGTTCAAGACCGCCGAGCAGACCGGGATCGAGCTACGCGTCGGCCAGGAGGCCCGGCTCAACGTCCGGCTCGACCTCGAGACCGTCACCGAGGCGATCAGCGTCACCGGCCGGGCGCCGGTGGTCGAGACCACGAGCAAGGAGGTCGGCGGCACCTTCACCGCCGCCGAGTTCGAGGCGCTGCCCAGCCAGAGCCGGAGCGCGCTGCTGTTCGCGGCGCTGCTGCCGGGCGTGGTCGGCTTCCCCTCGACCGAGTCCACCGCCTCCGACGCTCTGTTCGTCAACGGCCAGGACGACAACAACAACTCGTTCAACGTCGACGGCGTCAACAACGACGACGACGTGATCGGCGCCCGCGCCGGCGCCCAGGCGCGCACGCCGATCGAGGCGATCCAGGAGTTCCAGGTCCTGACCACCCAGTTCGACGCCGAGTTCGGCCGCTCGGTCGGCGGCGTGCTCAACGCGGTGACCAAGAGCGGCGGCAACGACCTCCACGGCTCGGCGTTCGCGTTCTTCCAGGACTCGAGCCTCAACGAGCCGAACTTCTTCACCGCGCGCAACGATCTCGAGAAGCCCGACGCCCAGTACCGCTCGCTCGGCGCGACCGCCGGCGGGCCGATCGTCCGCGGCAAGGCGTTTTTCTTCGTCAGCTACGAGGACAACCTCAACGAGGAGGGGATCACCGGCGCCTTCTCCACCCGCCCCGACCTCAACTTCACGACCACCGAGAACAACGACATCTCGAACTACCTCGGCCGGATCGACTACCGGCCGGTGCCGAGCCACCACGTGGTGGCGCGCTACCTGCTCGAGGAATCGCCGCAGTTCAACCAGGTGATCGGCAACGTCACCCTCGAGGGGGCGCGCGAGGAGGACGACACCGACAGCAGCTGGATCCTCGCGCTCGATTCGGTGTTCGGCGCGCGCGCGTTCAACACCGCGCGGCTGTCGTTCACCAAGGAGGACGTCGCGTTCGCCAACTCCGGCTTCAACGGCAACGGCCAGAGCTTCGAGGCGCAGCGCAACCTGGCGGTCAGCCAGGCCCACCCGACGTTCACCAGCGGCGCCTCGACCGTCGCCCAGGCGCGGATCAACCGCTCGACCCAGCTCGACGACACCTTCTCCTATTTCCTCCCCGAGTGGCACGGCGAGCACGAGCTGCGCGCCGGCTTCCAGTACTCCGAGCGCAAGGAGGAGTTCTCGGACTTCGGCTTCGCCAACGGCCAGTTCTTCCAGTTCACGACCGACCGGCCGTTCGACGCCGGCGACCTCACGACCTACCCGGGCGCGTTCGTCATCCGCGTGCTCGGCGGCCTCTCGGCCGAGATCCCCGACAACAAGGCGCTCGGCGCGTTCGTCCAGGACGACTGGCGGATCAACGACCGGCTGACGCTCAACCTCGGCGTGCGCTACGACGAGGAGGACGTCACCGCCGACGACAACTTCGCCCCCCGGCTCGGCTTCGCCTGGGACCCGCTCGGCCAGGGCCGGACCGTCGTCCGCGGCGGCTACGGCCGCTTCTACAGCCGGTTCGAGATGGGCTTCTTCCAGAACTTCTTCCTCGACGCCGCGAACCTGCCGGTCGGCTTCGTGATCCGCGTCCCCGACGCCTCGGTCAACCAGCAGCTCTTCTTCGACCTCGCCCAGGCCAACGGCGTCACCACCCTCGACCAGCTCCGCGACCTCCTGGTCAACTTGTTCGAGGGCGGCGCGGTCGCCCCGCTCAACACCCAGCCGACGGTCGACCACCCGGGCCGGCGCCAGCCCTACCTCGACAGCATCAGCCTCGGCGCCGAGCACGAGCTGTGGCCGGGGATCTCGGCCTCGATCGACCTCGTCCACGGCGAAAACCGCGACGTGCTGCTGCTCGCCGACCTCAACCCGTTCTCGGCGGCGCAGGGCGGCCGCCCGAACCTCAGCATCTTGAACGGCCAGCGCGTCAACATGGGCTCGATCCTGACCTGGGTCAACGGCGGCGAGAACGACTACGACGCGGTCCAGCTCGCGCTCAGGAAGCGCTTCGCCGGCCGCTGGGGCGGCCAGATCTCGCTGACCCTCGCCGAGTCCGAGGGGAACAACTTCGGCGGCGCCGCCGGCACCGCGGACGCCTTCTTCCAGCGCCGCACCGAGACCGGCTACGACTTCGACACCGGCCAGGTCATCGGCCAGCCGCTCGACCTCGGGCTCGACGACCCGCGCGCCCGGGACGTGCCGGTCAACTGGCACCGCGACGTCAACCTGGTGGTCTCCGGCCAGTACCGCGTACCCCACACCGGCTGGCGCGACGGCGGCGGCCTGGTGGTCGCCGGCATCTACCGCTACATGACCGGCGAGCCGCAGACGCTGTTCGAAAACACCCTCCGCCTCGACAACGGCCAGCGCGCGCCGCTGCCGTCCGGCAGCTACGACGCCACCCAGCCCTCGGGCATCGCCCAGAACGGCACCCGCTTCGACGGCAAGCTGGGCGGCGCCGAGGAGCCGGAGTTCAGCCGCTTCGACCTCTCGTTCCGCTACGACGTGCCGATCGCGGGCGACGTCAAGGCGCAACTCGTGGCCGACGTCTTCAACGTCTTCGACGAGGTCAACTACGACGGCTTCGGCGGCAACGTGGGCGGCCTGGGCAACTTCCTGACCCCGCAGACGGCGTTCAACCCGCGGGAGTTACAGGTGGGCGTGCGGGTGGAGTTCTAGCAGTGGCGCGCGCAGCGCCCGCCACAGCAAGGGGCCCCGGG
>CAZNIX010000181.1:0-621 GCA_964573125.1 uncultured Thermoanaerobaculia bacterium | reverse complement strand
CGCCCCCCGCGCCCCCCCCCCCGCCCCCCCCCGCGGCGCTAGCGGCCGCGCGCTGCGCACGCCACTGCAAGGGACCCAGGGCTGACCAAACTGGTCAGCCCGCGGCGCTAGCGGTACGGCCCGTCGCGCGGCCTTACCGGTTTCTTTACCCAATTCCGGCGCTGGTACCCAATTCCCCGCAATACCCGCCAGCGGACCGCGCGACCACGGCCGAGGCACTCGACCTCACCCTTGCGCCGCATCTCCCGCAGGGCGCGTCCGCGGTCTCCCCCGTGGCTCCGGGTTGGTGCTATCATTACTTGCCGGCTTGCTCAGTCGAGCCGGGTGACCGATGCGCAAGCTCCTCCATCTCGCCGGCGTCGCGGCCTTGACCGCGGCGGCCGTGCTCGCGGCGGTCCCGGTCGCGCCCTGCCCGCCGGCGCCGGCGTGCCCGATGCTCGCCGCGATGAACGCGGCCGGGCACGGCGGGCACTGCGAGCGGGCGCCGAGCCTCGACTGCTGTGCCCATGACCGCATGCCGCCGGCCAGCTCCGCGGCTTCGGGCTCGCGGCCCTGACGGAGCGCCCGGAATGGCCCGGCCTCCGGGCGGTCCGCGACGGGCGCGCCTTCGTCGCCGTCGGG
>CAZNIX010000180.1:0-9147 GCA_964573125.1 uncultured Thermoanaerobaculia bacterium | reverse complement strand
GGCGGCGGCGGCGGTTTCGAGCGCACCCCGCTCGCGGCGACGCTGCCGTTCGCGGCGCGCGCGCTGGTCGTGGCGAACGTCTTCGACGCGGTCGCCGAGGGCGAGCGCTACGACCCGGAGGTGCACGCGCGCAACGACCTCCTGGCGCTCGGGCCGGCGGGCGAGGTGCGCCTCCTGCTCGCCGGGCGCGACGGCGGCTTCACCGACGCGACCGACTCCGCCGGCCTCGCCGGCGCCGCCGCCACCGCCGCCGCCTGGGTCGATTTCGAGCACGACGGCGATCTCGACCTCGCGGCCGCCGGCCCGGCCGGCGTCGCGCTCTGGCAGAACAACGGCGACGCCACCTTCACCGAGGTCGCGGCCGCGGTCGGGATCGACGTGCCGGGGCCGGCGGTCGGCGTCGCCGCGGCCGACCTCGACGGCGACGTCGGTGTCGACCTGGTCGTCGCGCGCGGCGGCGAGGGGACGCTGGTGTTCGCCAACCGCCGCACCGGCACGTTCGCGCGCATGGCCGAGCCGCCCGGCCCGTGGCCGCCGGCCGAGCGGGTGCTGATCGACGATTTCGACAACGACGGCACGCCCGAGGTTCTGCTGCTCGGCGCGGGCGGCGCGTCGCTCCTCCACCCCGGCGGCGCCGAGGCGGGCGCGCTCGCGCTCGGCCACGACGGCGCCCCCGAGGCCGCCGCCCGTCTCGACTACGACAACGACGGCTGGCTCGACCTCGCGATGGCCACCGGCGGCGGGCTCCGCCTGTGGCGCAACCGCGGCGAGCGCGGCTTCGAGGAGGTCACCGAAGCCGCCGGTCTCGGCGGCCTCGCGCTCGGCGCGGCGAGCGATCTCGTCGCCGCCGACCTCGACGCCGACGGCGACACCGACCTCGTCGCGGTCACCGCCGACGGCCTGCGCCTGCTCGTCAACGAGGGCGGCAACGCCCGCCGCCAGGTGAAGCTCCGCCTGGTCGGCACCAAGACCAACCCGGCCGGCCTCGGCACCCACGTCGAGGTGCGCGCCGGCGCGGCGCTGATCGCGCGCGCGGTCGACCGCCCGGTGGTCGAGATCGGCGTCGGCGACGCCGCGCGGCTCGACAGCGTCCAGACCCTGTGGACCAACGGCGTGGTCGACAACCAGATCGGCGTCGACCCGGGCGCCCCGGGCGCCCCGGCGGTCCTGACCATCCTCGAGAAAAACGTCGCCACCGGCTCGTGCCCGTTCCTCTACACCTGGGACGGCGAGCGGTTCGAGTTCGTCACCGACCTGCTCGGCAACTCGCCGGTCGGGCTCCAGATCGCGCGCGGGACGGTCCTCCCCGCCGACCCCGACGAGCTGGTGGTGATCGGCCGCGCCAGCGCGCTCGCGCCGCGCGACGGCCGCTACGAGCTGGAGGTGACGAGCGAGTTCCGCGAGATCCTCTACCTCGACCACGCGCGCCTGGTCGCGGTCGATCACGCGCCGGGGGTCGAGGTCGGCGTCACCGACAAGCTCATGCCGCCGCCCTTCCCGCCCTCCGAGGCCTGGGCGCTCGGCGGCCGCCGTCCGCTCCTCGCGGCGACCGGCGACGACGGCCTCGACCGCACCGCGGCGCTCGCCGAGCGCGACGGCCGCTTCGCCGATTGCGGCCTACCGCTCCCGCCCCCCTACCGCGGCATGACCGCCCCGCTCGCCTTGACCCTCGACTTCGGCCCGCTCGACGGCCCAGGCGTCGAACTCCGGCGCCCGGTGCTCGCGCTCACCGGCTGGCTCCAGTACGGCGACGCCAGCGCCAACATCGCGCTCTCGCAGAACCGCGCGCTGACGATCGTCCCGCCCAGCCTCGAGGCCGAGACCGCCGCCGGCCGCTGGCACCCGCTCGACGTCGCGGTCGGCATGCCCGCGGGCAAGACCAAGACGATCCTCGTCGATCTCGCCGGCATGCTCCCCGCGGGCGCCCGCCGCCTGCGCCTGACCACCACCTTCGAGATCCGCTGGGACCGCGCCGCCCTCTTCGAGCGCCTGCCGGCCGAAGCACTGGCGATCCACGAGGCGCTCCCCGCCGCAACCGACCTCTACGACCGCGGCTTCTCCGACCTCCGCCAGCGTGCCCCGCTCCACCCGACCACCCCGGCCTACGACCAGGTCTCCGCGCAGCCGCCCTGGCGCACCACCCCGGCCGGCTGGGCCACCCGCTACGGCGCGGTCGACGCCCTGGTCGCCGAGCGCAACGGCCGCGTCGCGATCGTCAACGCCGGCGACGCCCTCCGCCTCCGCTTCGCCGCCTCGGCGCTGCCGCCCGTCCCGCCCGGCCGCGAGCGCACCTGGCTCTTCTACTCCGTCGGCTGGGACAAGGACGCCGACCACAACGTGATCGCCGGCGACACCGTCGGGCCCATGCCCGACGGCGTCGACCCCGACCCGGAGTGGCACGTGGCCTGGAACACTCGCTGGGTGCCGGCGGACAGGCACCGGCCGGACACTCCCCGCTTTTGGTAGGCTGAACACCGCTCGGTCCAAGGGGGAGACCATGCATTCCGCTGCGACGGTCGACGAGCTCGAGGCCAAGGCGCTCACTCTCTCCGAGGCGGACCGAGCCCGCCTCGTGGGCACGCTGGTCCGCAGCCTGACAGGCGAGGACGAGATCGCCGCGGTCTGGCTCGACGAAGCCGAGGCGCGCGACCGCGAGATGGGCGAGGATCCCGACGCCGGCGTTCCCGCCGGTGACGTCCTCCGCAGGACTCGTGCTCGCCTCGCATGATGTCGGTCAGATTACAACCACCTGGCCGAACGGGAGCTGTGGAAAGCCGCGGAGTTCTATGAGGGCGAGCGTCGGGGCCTGGGTGGCGAGTTCCTCGAGGAGATCTCGCGGTCGCTGGCCTTCATCGTCGAGTTCCCCAAGGCTGCACCGGTGATCCGAGGCTCCGTGCGCCGGCTCGTCGTCTCCCGGTTCCCCTACTCGATCCTCTATCGTCGGCTGGCCGGCGGCGAGATCCGAGTGCTCGCCGTCGCCCACCACAAGCGGCGGCCCGAGTTCTGGCACGGTCGGCGGTGACCATGCCGCGGTGACGGCCACAACCAGTCCGACACCTGGAGAAGGAGGGCCCCGTGGATCACAACAGGACCGCCCGTGCCATCGCCCTTCTGCTCGCCCTCGTCGCGACCTCGAGCGGCGCCTATGCGGTTGCCGAGGAAGCGCCCGCCGAGCGCGGCCTGACCCTGCCCTCGGGTGCGACGCTCAAGGTCGCGGCCGACTGGATCGTGACCGAGCTGGCGGACGGCCTCCGCCTCGAGGATCCCGAGCGGGAACTGAAGGTCGACGTCGTCGAGGTCGATGCCGCCGGCGGCCTCGAGGGCGCGATCGCGACCGCCTGGGCGCGCCGGCGGCCGGGCTTCGACCGCGAGGTGCTCGCCGCCTCCGACTCGCCGGGGCGCGAGGGCTGGGACCTCTCCCGCTGGACCCAGTACAAGACCTCGCCCGAGGAAGCGCGCGCCGTGTCGGCCTACGCCGCCCGGAAGGGATCGCAGGCGGTCGTCCTCCTGGTCGAGGGCGCGCGCGCGGCGGCTCAGCGCCGCGGCTCGCAGCTCGCGCTCGTGTTCGGCGGGCTGCGTCCGGCCGGCTACGTGCGCGAGAGCTATGCCGGCCGCACGCCGCGGCCGCTCGACGCGGCGCGGATCGAGGACCTGAGGGGATTCATCGAGCGGATGCGGGCGGCCGCCGACGTCCCGGGCGCCTCGGTCGCGCTCTTCGACCGCGGCGGGACCCTGATCGAGCAGGGGTTCGGCGTGCGCGAGCGCGGCCGGCCCGAGCCGGCGACCGCCGACACCCTCTACCTGATCGCCTCGAACACCAAGCCGCTGACCACGCTCCTGATGGCCAAGCTCGTCGACGAGGGCCGCTTCGGCTGGGAGACGCCGGTGACCCGGGTCCACCCGTCGTTCAAGCTCGGCGATCCCGAGGTCACCCGCCGCGTCCTCGTCCGGCACCTGCTGTGCGCCTGCACGGGCCTGCCGCGGCAGGACCTCGAGTGGCTGTTCACGTTCCACCGCTCCTCACCGCAGGGCCAGCTCGACGTGCTCGCGACCATGGAGCCGACGACCGAGTTCGGCGAGCTGTTCCAGTACAGCAACCCTCTCGCCTCGGCCGCCGGCTACATCGCCGCCCAGACGGTCAAGCCGGGAGCGGAGCTCGGTGCGGCCTACGACGAGGTCATGCGCGACAAGCTCTTCCGCCCGCTCGGCATGACGCGCACCACGTTCTCCTTCGACGAAGCGATGGCGGGGGATTTCGCGTCGCCTCATTCCTGGGACCTGGCGTTCGCCAGCGTGCCGATCGACATGAAGCTCAACCACTCGGTGATCCCCGTGCGCCCGGCCGGCGGCGCCTGGTCGAGCGTGCGGGACCTCGCCCGCTACGTGCGGCTGGAGCTCGCGAACGGCCGGCTCCCGGACGGCTCGGCGCTCGTCAGCGAGGCGAGCCTCCTCGCCCGGCGCGTCCCCCAGGTGCGGGTCGGCGAGGAGTCGTGGTACGGCATCGGCCTCTGGCTCGCCGACGTCAAGGGCATCCGCGTCATCAGCCACGGCGGCTCGCTGTTCGGCTACAAGAGCAACTTCTTCCTCGTCCCCGACCTCGGCCTGGGCGGTGTGATCCTGACCAACGCGGACTCCGGCTCGCTCGTCGCCGAGGCCGTCATGCGCCGCACGCTCGAGGTCGTCTACGACGGCGAGCCGGAGGCGGAGGAAGACCTCCTCTCCGGCGTGCGCGAGACCGAGGCGTTTCTGACCGGCCAGCAGAAGGACTGGCGCGTGCCGCCGGATCCGGGCGAGGTCACGCGCCTCGCGGCCGTCTATCGGAACGCCGCCCTCGGCGAGCTGGCGGTTCGGCCGGGAAGCGACGAGGTCGTCTTCCAGTTCGGCGGCTGGCAGAGCCGGATGGCGACCAAGGTGAACCCCGACGGCACGACGTCGTTCCTGTCGATCGATCCCGGCGTGCGCGGCTTCGAGTTCAACGCGCCGCCGGCCGCCGGCACCTACACCCGGTTGACGCTCCGCGACGCCCAGCACAGCTACGACTACGAGGCCGTACCCCCGGCGGGGAGCGAGTGAGCCGACCCGGCGGCGTTCACGGCCGAGACCGAGACCCCCCGACCCTCCGGCCGCGGCGGCGGTCGAGGACCGGCGCCCGAGCGAGCCCGAGGCGGTCCGGTCGGAGACCGTCTTCACCCTGCTGCGGGCGCCGTCCACGCGCGCCGCGCCCGCGAGCTGGGCGTGGCTGCTCGCGCTCGCGGTGACCGGCTGGGTCGGCAGCGTCGCGTTCATCGGCCAGTACCGCCGCCATCAGGTCGTCGAGCTGCTCTACGGGCTGGCGTCACCGATGGCGCTCTACCTGGGCGCGCTGCTCGCCTCTCTCGCGCTCGCGGCCGGCGCGCTCCTCGCGCGGCGGCGCGCGACGGCGGCGGCCGCCCTGGTGATCGCCGCCTACCTCGCGGGGCCTCCGCCCTTCGCGTGGGCCCGCGATGGTCGACGTCGCGATCATGAGCGCGTTCTTCGTCCCGCGGGGCTGAACCGGCGACCGGAGCATGAAGGCGTGCCTGGCTCTTTCTCCCCAACGTGTACACTGTACGCATGACGCAGATCAAGGCCAGCGAGGCGCGCCAGGAGTTCTTCCGCCTTCTCGATGCGGTGGAGCAAGGCGAGGCCGTGATCGTCGAGCGCAAGGGCGCCCGGTTCCGGTTGACTCTGATCCCGCCGGAGCCCACTGCGGAGTCCGCCTCGCCGGTGCTCGTCGAGGATCCCGACGTCCTGTCCGGAAACTGGGCATGGGTTGGTGATCGGAACGGCCAGCTCCAGTTCCGGCCGCGGCGGCAGCGGTCTTGATTCTGCGGTCCGCTGACTATCGCCTGCACCGCGGCATGACGAGGCGAGCTGAGCGTCTGGTCAGTCCGTTTCCCAATCTTCGAGGCGCAGTCCGGCCACCCGCGAGAACTCGCGGCGGTTGTGCGTGACGAGCACGAGGTCGTGGGCGCGGGCGGTGGCGGCGAGGAGCAGGTCGTGGGCGCCGATCGGGGTGCCGGCCGCTTCGAGCTCGGCCCGGATCGAGGCGTAGTGCTCGGCACAGCGGTCGTCGAAGGGCAAGCTGGCAAAGGGGGCGAAGAACTCGCGGAGGAGAGCGAGGTTCTCCTCGACCCGCCGGCTGCGTCTTGCGCCGTGCAACAGTTCGGCCTTGACG
Organism: uncultured Thermoanaerobaculia bacterium; assembly: GCA_964573125.1. GTDB lineage: Bacteria > Acidobacteriota > Thermoanaerobaculia > Multivoradales > JBCCEF01 > CAVSQV01. The sequence continues at coordinate 2,951 of CAZNIX010000180.1, read as the reverse complement.
ATCGCCGCCAGGCAGACCTGCCCGGGCTCCAGAGCTCCCAGCCGAGCGACTACGCTCGGCGCGCTGCCGTTGAGGACGCCGATGGCGGCGTTGGTGTCGAGCAAGTGAGTCGGGCTCACAGCTCGGGTCGCCGTTCCAGCGGCGGCTGCGGCGCGCGGGCGAGCGGCTCACCTTTCCAGCCGCCGACCACGCGCTCAAAGAAGCCGGGCGGCCAGCCGGTACCGACTTCCCGGCGGACCAGCTCGCCGAGAAAACCCGACACCGACTGGCCGCGCGCCGCTGCGCGCCGCCGCAGCTCGGAGGCCAGTTCGTCAGGGACGTAGCAGTGGAGTTGGGGCATTCGCAGGTCCTCCGGGTCGAGACTGCAAATATAGCACATAGGGGAGCCGAAGGCGCCGGGCGAAGAAGCCGCTAACCGGTCATCGCCCCCGCTCGAGGAACGACAAGTCGGTGTCGATCGGCCGCTCGAGGCTGCGCTGGTCTTCGACGTAGGCGAGCTGCTCGGAGTCGGCGGCGAGCGAGAGGCGCGTTGCGAGCTGCTCGTCGCCCGGGAAGGCCTCGAGCCCCTGGCGCCAGGCCTGCCGCGCCTCCTCGTACCGGCCGTCCTTGGTCAGGGCGTCGCCCCAGCGGACGTAGGCCTCGCGGTGCTCGGGCTCGCGGCCGCCGGCGGGGAGGGCGCGCTGCATCGCGACCGCGTGCGCGAAGTCGGCCGCGGCGTCGTCGGCGTGGCCGAGCGCGCGCGGCCAGTGGAGGTGGTTGGTGCCGCGGGCGTACCAGCCGACCCAGCGCTCGGGCTGGCGCTCGACGACGACGTGGATCTGGTCGAGGGAGCGGCGGGCGAGCGTCCCCTTGCACACGATCGCGGCGACGCCGCCGCAGGTCGGGATCTTGTCGATGTGGGCGAGCGACAGCTCGATGCGCGCCTCCATGTCGTCCGGCCGGCGTTCGACCAGGCGGATGAAGAAGTCGATCGAGCGGTCGTGCGCGCCGTGCGCGGCGGCGTGCTTGCGATAGGTCGCGGCCAGCGCGTGGTCGAGCCGGTCGCGGGCGAGGCGCGCCTCCAGCTCGGCGAGCCGGCGGTCGAGCGCCTCGGGATCGACCGCCGGAGCCGCCGGCGCCGGCGCCGCGGCGCGCTCGACGCGCTCGGCCTCGGCCGCCGCGATCTTCGCCCGGCCGGCGTAGGCCGCGGGGTCCTGCTCGACGGTGACGAAGCGGTCCGCCGGCACGTCCTCGAGGTACTGCAACCCGCCGTCGGGCCAGCGCACTTCGAGCAGGTCGACGCGCTCGGCGGCGCCGAGGCCGAGGTGGAGGCGCGGGTCGCTCTGCGCGGAGTAGCCGTTGCCGCCGTCGCGCTCGCGGATCAGGCGCCCGCCGCCGGGCAGCACCGCGGTCACGCGCGTGCCGATCCCGTCGGCGTTGACGCCGGTCGCGGGATCGGCGATCGGCGTCACGGTGAGCCAGTGGCCGCCGCCGCCCTGGTTGCGGTAGAGGTCGGGCCGCTGCCCCTGGTTGGCGACGAAGAGGTCGAGGTCGCCGTCGTTGTCGTAGTCGAAGACCGCGATGCCGCGGCCGTCGCGGTCGTCGGCGATCCCCTCGGCGGCGGCGACCTCGACGAACGACGGGCCGTCGTTGCGGAAGAGGCGGGTCTTCTCGTAGCCCGAGAACGAGCGGTCGCCGATCGCCGGCCAGGTGGCGGCGTCGGCGACGTCGCGGTCCTGGACGGTGAAGGTCGCGAGGTCGTACCAGAAGTTCCCCTCGCCGGCGCTGATGAAGCCGTTGACCGCGACCACGTCGAGGTCGCCGTCGTTGTCGTAGTCGAAGAACTTGCCGCCCCACCCCCAGCCGCCGTCGTAGACGCCGGCCTCGAGCGCGACGTCGGTCAGGGTCGGCCGGCCGTCGGCGGCGACGCCGTTGTTGTGCCAGAGCGCGTTGCCTTCCTGGAGGTACTCGGCGGTCGTGATGTTGGTGACGTAGACGTCGAGCCAGCCGTCGTTGTTGAAATCGCCGAAGTCGACGTTCATCCCCTTCTTGGTGTCGAAGCCGATCGCCGCTTCGGTCGCGTCCTCGAACGTGCCGTCGCCGCGGTTGAGAAACAGCCGGTCGGGGCCGAAATCGTCGGCGCACCAGAGGTCGGGGTCGCCGTCGTTGTCGAGGTCGGCCGAGCCGACCGCGAGCGTCCACCCCGGGTCCTCGAGCCCGAGCTCCTTGGCCACCTCGACGAACGTGCCGTCGGGCTGCTGGTGGTAGAGGAAGTTCTCGCCGCCGTTCTGGGCGCGCTCGAAATCGTCGTGCATGATGCGCGTGGTCTCGAGGTGCCAGAGGTCGACCTCGCGGAAGTAGTTGCCGACGTAGAGGTCGAGCCGGCCGTCGAGGTCGAAGTCCCAGAAGATCGCCGCCGCGCCGTTCGCCCAGTCGGTGCCGGGCGTGCCGTCGCGCCGGCGGAAGACGCGCTCGGTGATCTCGGTGAAGGTGCCGTCCCCGTCGTTGCGGTAGAGGGAGTCGGTGCCCCAGCGCACGAGATAGAGGTCGGGCCGGCCGTCGTTGTCGACGTCGCCCCACACCGCGTCCATGCTCGCGCCGCGCCCCTCGTCGTTGGCGTCGGCGAGGCCGGCCGCCGCGCCGACCTCCTCGAACGTGCCGTCGCCGCGGTTGCGGTAGAGGCGGTTGGGCGTGCCCCGGCGGGAGCTCGTGACGTAGAGGTCGATCCAGCCGTCGCCGTCGTCGGCGGCGGCGGCCGCCGCCGAGCCGATCGAGGCCATCCACGGCATGATCGGGTCGAGCTTGCGATCGAGCACCGGCTTGGCGTGGACGTAGTCGATCCCGGCCTCGCGGCTGACCTCGCGGAAGGCGGGGGCGGCGGGGCGGCCCGGGGCGGCGGCGGTCGCCTCCGGGTGGCCGCCGCAGCCGGCGAGGGCGGCGGCGCAGACGGCACCGGCGGCGCAGGCGGCGAC
>CAZNIX010000179.1:7664-9166 GCA_964573125.1 uncultured Thermoanaerobaculia bacterium | reverse complement strand
CACGGATGGGCGCGAGCGCGCGCCCCTGTGCGTGCCGACGCGGGAGTATAGCACGCGCCTCCGCGCGCCCCCGGCGCCGGGGAACCCGCTCCCGAACAGCGACTCGAAGAACGACGAGAAGCCGCTGGCGCCGAACCCCTCGCCCCCCTCGAAGCGGAAGCCCCGGCCGCCGAGCCCCTCGCCGAAGTCGAAGACGACGTCCTCCCAGCCCGGCGGCGGCGATCCGGTGGTGCCGCGGCCGGCCTGCTTCCAGGCGGTGCCGAACTGGTCGTATTTCTTGCGCTTTCCGGCGTCTTTGAGGACCTCGTAGGCCTCGCCGATCTCCTTGAACCTCGCCTCCGCCTCCGGCTCTTTGTTGATGTCCGGGTGGACCTTGCGGGCCAGCTTGCGGTACGCCTTCTGGATCTGGTCCTTGGTGGCGTCCTTGCCGACCCCGAGCGTGGCGTAGTAGTCCTTGAACTCCAACGAGGGCTCCCTCCTGCGAGGTTGAGTGCCAGGCACTCAAATCGTACAACTTCCCGCCGCGCCGCGCCATTCCTGGACCGGCGGCCCTCCCCGAAACGCCGCGGGGCGCGGTCGCCCGCGCCCCGTCAGCCGTCGCCGGAGGGTCTCGCGACCCGGTCGGGCCGGGTCACGGCGGGGAGAGCCCGAAGTGCTCGTAGTTGACGGCGATGAACCGCTTCCACTTCTCGGGCACCTCCTCCTCGGGGACGATCGCCTCGACCGGGCAGGCGTCGACGCACAGCCCGCAGTCGATGCACTCCTCGGGGTGGATGTAGAGCATCTCCCACTGCTCGTCCTTGCCGTAGATGCAATCGACCGGGCAGACATCGACGCAGGAGAGGTCCTTCACGCCGATGCAGGGTTCCATGATGATGTGGGTCATACCAGCGGGCCCTCCTCAGCACAGGGATTCGCGGCCGGCGCCATTATACGGAGTGTACGGGCGCGGGCGAAACGCCCTGCGGCCCTATTCCGACGCCAGCGCCGCGTCGAAGGCCTCGACCGTGCGGTCGATCTCGGCCTCGCCGTGGGCGAGCGACACGAACAGGGTCTCGAACGGCGACGGCGGCAGGTGGACGCCGCGCTCGAGCAGGCGGTGGAAGACGCGGGCGTAGAGCTGGCGGTCGGAGGCCTCGACGTCGGCGAGGTCCTCGACCGGCCCGCGGCGGAAGAAGAGACCGAGCATCGACCCCGCGCGCTGCACGGTGAGCGGCACGCCGCGCGCGCGGGCGCTCTCTTCGAGACCCGCCTGGAGGCGCGCCGAGACCGCCTCGAGCTGCTCGTAGGCGGCGCCGCCGTCGGCGGCGAGCACCGCGAGCGCCGCCCTGCCCGCGGCGACCGCCAGCGGGTTGCCGGCGAGCGTGCCCGCCTGGTAGACCGGCCCGGCGGGCGCGACCTGCGCCATCAGCTCGCGCCGGCCGCCGTAGGCGCCGACCGGCAGGCCCCCGCCGATCACCTTGCCCAGGGTGGTGAGGTCGGGGAAGACGCCGAGCTTCGCC
>CAZNIX010000179.1:0-7654 GCA_964573125.1 uncultured Thermoanaerobaculia bacterium | reverse complement strand
CGCCGCCCCAGGCGACGCGGAAGCCGGTCATCACCTCGTCGAAGACCAGCAGCGCGCCGTGGCGGCCGCACAGGTCGGCGAGCCCTTCGAGGAAGCCCGCGACCGGCGGCACGGTGCCCATGTTGCCGGCGATCGGCTCGACGAAGACCGCCGCGATCTCGCCGCCGTGCTCGACGAACGTCGCCTCGACCGCGCCCAGGTGGTTGAACGGGAGGAGCAGGGTGTCGGCGACCACCGCCGGCGGCACGCCGGGCGAGGAGGGCACGCCGAGCGTCGCCGCCCCCGAGCCGGCGCCGACCAGGAAGGCGTCGCCGTGGCCGTGGTAGCAGCCGGCGAACTTGACGATCTTCGCGCGGCCGGTCGCGGCGCGGGCGAGTCGCAGCGCCGACATCGTCGCCTCGGTGCCCGAGTTGACCAGGCGCACCATCTCGACCGAGGGGACGGCCGCGCAGATCGTCTCCGCCAGCTCGACCTCGGCGACGGTCGGGGCGCCGAACGCGGTGCCGCGGGCGAGCGCGTCGCGCACCGCGGCCACGATCTCGGGGTGGCCGTGGCCGAGGATGTGCGGGCCGTAGCCGCCGATGTAATCGAGGTAGCGCTTGCCGTCCTCGCCGATCAGGTACGCCCCCTCGGCCGCGCGCACGAACACCGGCTCGCCGCCGACGCCGCGGAACGAGCGCACCGGCGAGTTGACGCCGCCCGGGATCACCCGGGAGGCGCGCTGGAGAAGGGACGGCCCGCCGGGATCGCCGCCCGGGTCGCGATCCCCGGGCTCGCCCGCCCGGCCGGCGTCGCGTCCGCCGCGGGTCATCGGCGGGCCTCCGCAGCGCGCAGTCGCCCGCCCGGCACGGCGATCGGCGCGGTCGGTCGGCGCGCGCTCACTCGCGCCACCCCCGCGCCAGCAGCCGCGCCGCCTCGCGCGCGCCGTAGGTGATCACCCAGTCGGCGCCGGCGCGGCGGATCGCGACCAGCGACTCCATCAGCACCCGGTCGCCGTCGATCCAGCCGCGCTCGGCGGCGGCGCGCAGCATCGCCCACTCGCCGGAGACGTGGTAGGCGGCGAGCGGGCGGTCGAATGCGCGCCGCAGGTCGGCGAGGACGTCGAGATAGGGGAGCGCCGGCTTGACCATCAGGACGTCGGCGCCCTCGGCGGCGTCGAGCGCCGCCTCGCGCCGCGCCTCGCGGCGGTTCGCGGGGTCCATCTGGTAGCCGCGGCGGTCGCCGAACGCGGGCGCGGAGTCGGCGGCCTCGCGGAACGGGCCGTAGAACGCGCTCGCGAACTTCGCCGCGTAGGCGAGGATCGCCACCTGCTGGTGGCCGGCGTCGTCGAGCGCGCGGCGGATCGCCGCCACCCGGCCGTCCATCATGTCCGAGGGGGCGACCAGGTCGGCGCCGGCGTCGGCGAGCGATACCGCCTGGCGGGCGAGGTTTTCGACCGTCGGGTCGTTGTCGACCGCCCTCCCGTCGGCGGTGAGCACGCCGCAGTGCCCGTGGTCGGTGTACTCGCAGAAGCAGGCGTCGGCGATCACCACCAGCTCGGGGAGCGCCTGCTTGAGCGCCCCGATCGCGCGCTGGACGATGCCGTCCGCCGACCAGGAAGCCGACCCGACCGCGTCCTTCTCCTCCGGCAGCCCGAACAGCAGCACCGCCGGCACCCCCTCGCCGGCGGCGGCGCGGCAGGTCTCGACGAGCTTGTCGACCGAATGGCGGACCACCCCGGGCATCGAGCCGACCGGTTCCTCGACCCCCTCGCCCGGCCGCACGAAGAGCGGCAGCACGAGCTGGTCCGCGGAGAGCCGGGTCTCGCGCACCATCCCCCGCAGCGCCGGGGTGCGGCGCAGGCGGCGTAGACGCTCGGCGGGGAAGGGCATGGCGGTTGGTGTTCTAGCACAGGAGTGCGGCCACCTCGGGAGTGCCGGGTCACTCCGGGCGCCAGACGTCGATGCGCAAGAGGTCGAAGTGACGGTCGAAGGTCCAGACGGGAGCGGTGAGCCGGTCGGAGAGGACCGCGAGCAGACCATCGAACAAGCCGATCGCCTGGTCAGGGTAGCGCGCGGCCAGTGCCGCCGCTGCGATGTAGTCGCCACGCGTCGGGTTGAGGAGTCCGACCCCTCCGGCGTGGATGCGCCGCCACCAGGCGATCGCCGGCCTGGATCCGAGGCGCTTGAGGATCAGGCCGTAGGCCTCGCAGAGGACCGGCAGCGGCGTGGCTGCGGCGCTCCCCGACCCGGAGAGCCGAGCCAGCTCGGCGAGCGCCCGCCGGTGGTGCCGGTCGTCGGTGTCGGTCAGGGCGTAGAGCGGCCCCGTGTCGGCGAGGACGAGTCTCACTCACGCTCCGCGAAGTGGCGGTCGTGTTCCTCCGAGACGTCGTTGTAGCCGCTGCCGCGTTCGGCGACGTAGGGCTCGAACGGTCGGGTCGGGGGCACGTACTCCCGCTCGGCGAGGCGGCGCTCCCCCAGGTAGCGGCGGAGAGCCGTCTGGACCAACGCGGTGAGCGACGGCCGCGGCTGCCGGGAGGCCAGGTACTCGTCGATCTCGGACTCCAGGTCGCTGGGTAGGGTGATGGTCGCGCGTCTCATGCGTGCGAGCTTAACACCAGGTGGTGAAAGCGGTGAGACAGCCGGGATGGCGACGACGTCCTCTGGGCGCCGTCGTGGCGCCGCCCCGGTACAATCCAGCGCCGGTGAGCCCGACCGACTCCCTCGGCGAGAGCCTGGCCCGCCGCCGCCTGCTGGTCGTTACCGGCAAGGGCGGGGTGGGCAAGACCGCGGTTTCGGGGGCGCTCGCTCGCGCGCTCTCCGGCGGCGGCCGGCGGGTGCTGGTGATCGAGGTCGACCCGCGCGAGAACCTCCACCGGATGTTCGACCTGCCGCCGTCGGGGGGCGAGATCGTCGCCGCCGGCGGCGGGCTGTGGCTGCAGAACTTGAAGCCGCGCCAGGTGCTCGACGCGATCGTGCGCGAGCGCGTGCGCATCGCGGCGCTGGCGCGGCGGGTGCTCGAGAGCCAGGTCTACCGCCACTTCGCCGAGGGCGCGCCCGGCCTCGAGCAGGTGGCGGTGCTCGGCCACGCCTTTCGTCTGGTGCGCGGCATCGGCGCCGAGAACCTCCCCGGCGAGCTGGCCGGGCGGACCTTCGACCTGGTCGTGCTCGACGCCCCGGCGACCGGCCACGGGGTGTCGCTGCTCGCCGCGCCGGGGCTGCTCTCGACCGTGGTCGAGCACGGCCCGTTCGGCCAGATGGGGCGCGAGCTGACGGAGTTCGTCGGGGAGCGCGAGCACTCGGCGGTCGTCGCGGTGACCGCGGCCGAAGAGATGCCGGTCGAGGAGGCGCTCGACCTCCGCCGCCGGCTCGCCGAGCAGCTCGGACGCACCCCCGAGCTGCTGGTCGTCAACGGCCTCCACCCGCCGCTGCCGGCGCGGCCGCCCGCGGGCGCCGAGGGCGACCCGCTGTGGCACCTCTGGCGCCGGCGCCGGCGGCTCGAGGAGGGGGAGCTGGCGCGCCTGACCGCGGAGTGGCGGGGGCCGCGCATCGAGCTGCCGCTGCTGCCGATCGAGCGCGGACCGCAGTTGCTGGCGGCACTTGCCGGGCGGCTGGCGATCGGGCTCGCGGCGCTGGCCGCGGGGGGCGCATCGTGAGGCCGTCCGCCCGCCGCGGGCCCGGCGGTCTCGCGGCGGCAGCCTCCCGGCGCGCCGGCCGAGCCGCGGCGATCGCTTCCGGCCGCGGTGTCGCCGATCGCGACCGGGGGACTCGCCTCAGTGTCGCGAGGGAGGTTGCGTGGAGCTGATCTCCGACCGCCACCCGCTGGTGATCGTGGTCGGCTCGGGCGGGGTCGGCAAGACCACGCTCGCCGCCGCGCTCGGGGTGGTCTCGGCGCTGGGCGGCCCCGGCCGGCCGGGCCGCGACACCCTGGTCATGACCTTCGACCCCTCGCTGCGGCTCAAGGACGCGCTCGGCGTGGGGGAGGCGGCGCGCGACCGCGAGGTGGCAGTCGATCTCTCGGGGCTGGAAGCGGCCGCCGGCGCCGGCGGCGCGCCCGGCCGCCTCGACGCCAGCCTGCTCGACGCCGGCCGCACGTTCGACCGCCTGGTCGCCCGCTACGCGCCGGACGAGGCGGCGCGCGAGCGCATCCTCGAGAACCGCTACTACCGGCACCTGTCGGGCGGCCTCGCGGGGGTGCTCGAGTACATGGCGGTCGAGCGGCTGTTCGAGGTCGTCGCCGAGGACCGCCACCGGCAGGTGATCCTCGACACCCCGCCGACCCGCCAGGCGCTCGACTTCCTCGAGGCGCCGGAGCGGATCGTCCGCTTCCTCGATTCCGGGATGCTCGGGATCGCGCTCAAGCCCTGGTTCGACGAGCGCGGGCGGCTCAAGGCGGCGTCGAAGCTCGGCTTCGTCGGCCGCCGCTTCGAGCGCTTCCTCGACGACGCCGTCGGCCTCGAGCTCCTGCGCGACATGGCCGAGTTCTTCCAAGCCTTCGAGCCGCTCTACGAGGGCTTCCGCCGCCGCGCGCGCAAGGTCGAGGCGCTGCTGCGCTCCGAGCAGACACTGTTCGTGCTGGTCGCGGGGCCGGGGGAGGAGGGCATCCCCGACGTGCTGTTCTTCGCCCGCCGGCTCGAGGAGGCCGGCTACCGCCTGGGGCCGGTGGTCGTCAACCGCGTCCACCCGCGTGCCGACCGCGAGCCGCCGCCGCTCCCCGCCGACCCCGCCGACGCCGCGGCGAAGCTCGACGGCCGCGCCCTCCTCGCCTGGCTCGGCGAGCGCGACCGCCATGGTGTGGAGCGCCTCCACGCCCTCCTCGGCCCCCGCCGCCCGCTGGCGGCGCTGCCTCTCCTCCCCGCCGAGCCCACCGGCCTCGCCGCCCTCCGCGACCTCGGGCGGGACCTGCTCGGGCGGCTGGACTGAGGACGTAGGAACGGCGCTACGCGCCGAAGAGGCGGTGACGGGAGAGCGCGATCGGCTGCCCGGCGATCGGGGTGAGCTCGGGCCGGCCGTTCTGGGCGCGTAGCCGCCGCATCTCGACCTCGGGGATCGAGAGGAAGGCGTCGGCGGCGCGCGGGTCGAGCTGGGTGCCCGTCACGCGCCGCACTTCCTCGAGCGCCTCGCGGTGGCTGTGGGCGCGGCGGTAGGGGCGCTCGGAGGTGATCGCGTCGTAGGTGTCGACGACGGCGAAGATCCTCGCCGCCAACGGGATGCGCTCGCCGGAGAGGCCGCGCGGGTAGCCGTTGCCGTCCCAGCGCTCGTGGTGGCCGAGGACGATGTCGAGCGCCGGGCGCAGGAACTGGACGTCGGCGAGGATCTCGTAGCCCCAGCTCGCGTGCTGGCGCATGATGTGCCACTCCTCCTCGGTCAGCGGGCCGACCTTGCGCAGGATGGCGTCGGGGACCGCGATCTTGCCGACGTCGTGCAAGAGCGACCCCCACTCGATCGCGCGCAGCCGCTCGCCGTCCTCGATCCCCATCGCGCGCGCCAGCGCCAGGGCGTAGCGGGCGACCCGGAACGAGTGGCCGGAGGTCTCCTGGTCGCGGGCGTCGACCGCGGCCACCACCGCGCCGACCGCCTCGACGTAGGAGCGCTCGCGATCGGTCTGGCTGCGGTGGACCGATTCGACGAGCTGGCCGAGCGCCGACTCCAGCTCGCGCACCTCGCGGACGTCCGAGCCGCTGCCGCGGAAGTCGTCGCGCAAGAGGCCGGTGCGCGCCATCTCGACGGTGGCGTCGGTGATGCGTTGCACCGGCCGGGCGAGATGGCGGGTGGCGAAGCGGGCGGCGAGCCAGGCCGCGGCGAGCGCGAAGGCGATGGCGGCGCCGACCCGCGCCCCCGGCGAGGCGACTCCCTGCGGCAGCGCGAGCGCCACCGCGATCACCACCGCCAGCGCGGCGAGGGTGATGAAGAAGGCTCGTTGGCGCAACGTCACGTTCGTCGCTCCCCGCGAACGCCCACGGCCGACCCGCCGGAAGCCGGCGCCGCGCTCGGGCGGCCGCCGCAACCGGAAGGCGGCGTCTGGGACCGCGTCATCCTACAGCCCCGGCGATGCCGTCTGTCGGAGCACTCATGCGCATGATACAACCTTTCGGACAATAGTCCAATCCCCTACGGAATCCTTCGCTTCGCGACCGCGCCGGCGGCGGCCGGCCGGGCTCATCGTCCCCGCCACTCGGCCGGGCGCTTGTCGAGGAACGCCCTGACCCCCTCGGCCATGTCCGCGGTCGAGAAGCAGAGGCAGAACAGATCCCGCTCGTAGCGCAGGCCGGCCTCGAGCGGCAGCTCCCGGCTCGCGTTGACCGCCTCCTTGGCGATGCGCAGGGTGAGCGGGCTCATCGCCGCGATCGACGCCGCGAGCGCCAGGGTCTTCTCCCGCAGCTCGGCGTGCGGCACCACGGTCTCGACCAGCCCGATGCGCTGCGCCTCCTCGGCGCCGATCATCTCGCCGGTGAGCACCAGGCGCATGGTCTGGCCGTGGCCGATCAGGCGCGGCAGGCGCTGGGTGCCGCCGCCGCCCGGGATCAGGCCGAGCTTGATCTCGGGCTGGCCGAAGCGCGCCTTCTCCGACGCCACCCGCAGGTCGCACGACGCCGCCATCTCGCAGCCGCCGCCGAGGCAGAAGCCGTTGATCATCGCGATCACCGGCTTGGGGAAGCTGCTCATGACGTCGAAGATGCGCGGGAAGCGCATCGCCTCGCGCTGGTCGAGCGGCGTGCGGCCGGCGAACTCGGCGATATCGGCGCCGGCGACGAACGATTTGTCACCGGCGCCGGTGACGACCACGGCGCCGACCGCGTCGTCGGCCTCGAGCGCGGCGAGCCGGGCGACCATGGCGTCGCGCACCTGCTGGGACAGGGCGTTGAGCTTGTCGGGGCGGTTGATGGTCAGGATCGCCACCCGGCCGTGGCGCTCCTCGAGCAGGGTCTCGGTCTCGGACATTCATCCCCCTTGCGTTCGGTTCCGTTTCGGGCCTCCGGTGGTTCAGCGGGTCCGCCGCGCGGGCCGGCGACCGCCGGCGGCGGCCCCGGGCCGACGGTCACGGCCGGCTTCCGGCGGCCGCGGGAGCGCCGGCCAGGGCCTCCGCCGCAACCAGGAACTCCCGCCACAGCGCGCGCTGCTGGGCGAGCGCCACCAGGTTCTCGGGGTGCCACTGGACGGCGCGCAGCCACCATCCGTCGGCCGCCAGCTCGACCGCCTCGACCAGGCCGTCGGGCGAGCGGCCGACCGCCACCAGCCCGGCCGCGAGCCGCTTGACCCCCTGGTGGTGGCGGCTGTTGACCAGCGCCGGCTCGCGGCCGAGGATGGCCCCGGTGCGGGTCGCCCCGTCGGCGACCTCGACGCCGTGGACCAGGGCGTCGCTGGGATGGTCGAGGGCGTGGAGGAGGCTCCCGGCGAGCTGGCTCGGCAGGTCCTGCCAGAGGCTGCCGCCGAGCGCGACGTTGATCACCTGCAAGCCGCGGCACACCCCCCACACCGGCACCCGCGCCGCCCGCGCGCCGGCGAGCGCCTCGAGATCGAGGGCGTCGCGCTCGGGCAGGATTTCGAGCCGGGCGCCGGCGCGCGCCTCCTCGCCGTAGGTCGCGGGATCGAGGTCGGGCCCGCCGCCGAGCACCAGCCCGTCGGCCTCGGCGGCCAGGCGCCGCGCCTCGCCGCGGTCGGCGGGCAGGAGCGCG
>CAZNIX010000178.1:0-9169 GCA_964573125.1 uncultured Thermoanaerobaculia bacterium | reverse complement strand
GGCGCTTGCCCCGCTGCCCGCCCGCGCCGCCGCCGCGCCGCCCGCCGCCGGCGCCGGCTTGCCGCTCCCCGACTGCCCGCCGGCGGCCGCGCCGGTGACGCTGGTCAACCCGACCGTGCTCGGCGACGGCACGCCGGGGAGCGTGACCACCGCGGCGATCCAGGCCGCGCTCGACGCCGGCGGCCACGTCACGTTCGACGTCGGCGCCGCGCCGGCGACGATCGTCCTCACTGCCGAGCTGGTGGTGACGCGCGAGACCGTCCTCGACGGCGCCGGCGTGGTCACGCTCTCCGGCGGCGGCGCGCGGCGGGTGCTGCGGATCGAGAACCCGCAGAACGCGGTCTACACGCTGACGCTCCAGCGCCTGACGATCGCCGACGGCGCCACGCCGGCCGCCAGCGGCGCCGGCGTCTTCAAGCCCTCGGGCGGACCGTGGCAGGCGGTCAGCCTGGTCGCGGTCGACGTCACGTTCCGGGACAACGTGGCGATCGCGGTCGATCAGGACGGCGGCGGCGGCGCGCTCTACGCGATCGGCATGGACGAGGTGATCCTCCAGGACTGCACGTTCCTGCGCAACCGCGGCAGCAACGGCGGCGCGGTCTACTCGCTGGGCAGCCGGGTGGTGACCGTCGTCGACGGCCTGTTCGTCGACAACCGCGCGACCGGCACCGGCGGCAACCCGGGCAACGGCGGCAACGGCGGCGCGATCGGCGTCGACGGCGCCGAGCGCCAGGTGACGCTGTGCGGCGTCGAGCTGCGCCAGAACCGGAGCAACGCGTTCGGCGCCGGCTTCTTCAGCGTGATGTACGACCTCGCCAGCTCGACGACGTTCAACGCCGCGCTGTTCGACGGCAACCTCAACCCGACGACCTCGGCGTTCGCCGGCGGCGCCTACCTCCAGGGCGGCCCGTTCGCGATCCACAACACGACGTTCGCGTTCAACGAGGCGCAGGGGGTCGGCGGGGTCTTCCTCGGCCCGGGCGCAACCGGCGAGATCGTCAACTCGACGTTCCACGGCAACGTCGCGCGCACCGGCTTGGGCGGCGCGCTCTTCATCTCGACCGACGAGCCGGTCGCGCTCACCCACGCGACGATCGAAGGCAACCGCGCGCCGGGCGCGGGCGGCTTCGCCGCCGGCGTCCAGGTCGACGCGGTCAACGCGGTGACCATGAAGAACACCGTGCTCGCCGACAACGTCGCCGGCAACCTGTTCAACCCGTGGAACATCCGCAACCTGGTCGGCGACGGCGGCGGCAACCTCCAGTGGCCGACCGAGCGCCCGAACGGCCAGCCCGAGCAGCCGGCGACCGCGACCGTCGTCTGGGCCGATCCGCTGCTCGACGTGCTCGCCGGCTGGGGCGGCCCGACCCCGACCCAGGCGCTCCTCCCCGGGAGCCCCGCGCTCGGCGCCGGCGTCGCCGCCGGCGCGCCCCCCGCCGACCAGCGCGGCGTCCCCCGCACCCCGCCGCCGGACGCGGGCGCGTTCGAGGGGCTCGCCGATGTCGTCTTCCGCGACGGATTCGAAAGCGGGGGCACTACGGCGTGGTCCGCGACCACGCCGTAGTCCCCGCTCTCGGGGCGTTCGCCCTGCGCCTCCCGGCGCAGCGCTCGGCCGCGAGCCGCCTCTAGAAGAACACCAGGAACCCGAGCTGGGCCTGGCCGAACTCGAGCGTCGGCGAGGCGGTGAACGCCCAGTGGTGGTTGTAGGTCGCCTCGAACGCGAAGCGCGGACCCGCCGGGACGTTGAGGCCGAGTCCGAGGTTGCCGCCGCCCTCGAAATCGCCCGGATCGACGTGGTAGACGCCGAGCCCGCCGTTGAGGAAGACGCGGACCGGCGCGGCCGGGTTGATGGTGAAGCGGGCGTTCGCCGCGAGCGACCAGAGATCGGTGTCCGGGAGGCCGGCCTTGCCGTCGAAGCTCGAGGCACCCAGCCTCACGTCCCACGCCCACCGCGGCCGGAACCAGTAGACGAAGTCGAGGTTGAGGGTCGAGCCCTGCCGGGCGACGTTGCTCAGCGCTCCGTGCGGGTCGACCAGCCCGGCGTGGAGGCTCATCGCGGGCGGCGTGCGCGCGGTGAGCGTGCGCTTCACCGCCGGGCTGTCCGGGTCGTCGCTGGTCACCGTCAGCTCGCAGCTCTTGCGGCCGGGCAGCAGCGGGGTGAACCGGATCACCAAGTCGAGACACGAGTCGGGGCTCACGGTCGCCGGGAAGGGATCGTTGACGAGCGTGAAGTCCGCGCAATCGACCGCGGATGAGACCACGTTCAGATTGCAGCCGCCGGTGTTGCAGACCGACACCGTCTTCTCCGTCGGCTGCCAGGCCGAGCCGACCCCGAAATCGGTCGAGCCGGTGATCCGGACGTCCGGCTCGGTGCCCAGGCCGGAGACGTCGACGTCGGTGGTCGGGTTGACCGGGTCGTTGCTCGGAACCGTCAGCGTGCCGGTCCGGGAGCCCGGGCCCGCCGGCGAGAAGACCACCTCGAAGGGGAAGCAGAAATCCGGGCTGATCGCCACCGGGTAGCCGGCCGACGGCACGGTGACCGCGAACTGGGGGTCGGAGGAGGTGATCGGACCGACGTAGAGGTACTTCTTGCCGGTGTTGCAGACGTCGAGCGTCGCGCTGCTCGAGCCGCCGACGCAGGCGGCGCCGGCGTCGACGCTCCCCGGCACCTGGATCTTGGGGTTGGGCTTGGCCACCGGGAAGCCGACCACCGAGTAGTCCTGGCTCGCGGTCACCACGTTGAAGCCGAGCACCCGGAGTTTCCACTCGCCGAGCTGCTGGGCGACGAGGGCGGGGACGAGGACCTGCTCGACGTTGTTGAGGTGGTCCTTGCCCCGGGTCGCGACCCAGACGCCGGTGCCGCCCAGCGCGTTGGCCGGGACGTAGTCGTCGTTGAGCGCCGGCGTCGGCGTGGGTGTGATCGGGATCACCACTTGGATCGGCGTGCCCGGCGGCTGCGCGCCGTCCGGCAGCGGCGTGCCGCCGAGGTCGAGGATGGTCTGGCCGAGCTGCCAGGGATAGAAGACCGCGCCGGTCGGATCGACCAGCTCGAGGTCGAGGTCGTTGACCAGCCGCGCGCTGGTGATCGGGCTCTGGACCGCGGCCTCGACGTCGTCCCAGGCGAGCGTGACCTTGAGGCTCCCGAGATCCTCGACCTCGAACGTGAACTCGTCGCCGTCGCCCTGGCCGACCGCGTCCTCGATCACCCGGCTCGGCACCGGGACTCCGGCCTGGGTCTTCTGCTCCAGCAGCAGATCGACCGCCGCCCGGGCGTCGAGCAGGCCCCAGCCGGTGGCGAAGTCGGGCCCGGCGGTGGCGGTGGGCACGCCGAGGCCGTCGTTGCCGTTGCCGGGGTTGCTGTCGGAGTCGACCTCGGCGCTGGTCGCGTTGCGGACGTTGTTGCTCACGACGTCGGTCGCGGTGTGGACGATCACCGCGCGCAGCGTCGAGGGGAGCGGCGGGGCGGCGTCGAGGGTCGTACCCTGGGGGAGGCTGAAGGTCTGCTCCCAGCCCTCGAGCATGAGGGCGAGCACGCCGGCGACCACGGGCGAGGCCATCGAGGTGCCGCCGCTGACCCGGTAGCCGTTCGCGGTCGAGTCGATCCCGGTCGACCTGATCGAGGTGCCGGGGGCGACGACGGTGGGCTGGATCCGGCCGTCGTAGGTCGGCCCCATGCTGCTGCCGGTCGCCAGGTCGTTGCCGCCGGCGTCCCAGTTGCCGACGTAGATCGCGTTCTTCATCTGCTTGGTGGTGGCGAAGTAGCCGCGCTGGTTGCCGTACTGGGCGCTGGCCCCGGCGTTGCCGGCGGAGAAGCTCTTGAGCCGGCGCGGCACCGGGGTGCCGCCGGAGCTGGCGCCGCCGCGGATCGCCTGGTCGACGCTCCGGTTCTGGGCGCTGTAGTCGCCGTCGGTGCCCAGCGCATGGGAGTGGTTGCCGGCGTCGAGCGAGTTGGTCTGGATCGCGGTCAGCAGGCTCGCGGCGGTGATCAGGTCGCCGGAGTCGATCAGCCCGGCTTCGGGCGCCATGCCGCGCCACTGGAACGGGGTGCCCCCGTTGGGATCGCCGTCGCCGTCGAGCTGGTCGCTCTGGAACCCGCTGGCGGCGACGATCCCCGCGACGTGGGTGCCGTGGGCCGCCGCCGCCGCGACGTCGGCGACCACGTCGAGATCGGGATGACCGGCGTCGATGCCGCTGTCGTCGACGCCGACGGTCACCCCGGCGCCGGTGAGGCCGTCGTAGACCGGAAAGCCGCCGACCAGGACGAGGTTCCCTCCCCCGTCGACCTGCGGGTCCTGGACGGGGTCGACGTTGACGGCCGGGCGGGTGTCGTCGTTCTCGTAGAGCCGCGGCTCGGGTCCGGCCTCGATCCACTGCACCTCGTCGAAGGCGGCGAGAGCGAGGAGCCGGCCGGGGGCGAGGGTGACCCGCCACAGCTCGTCGCTGAGGGCGGAGTAGGGAGCGCGCTGCCGCGACGGCTGGGCCACCCCGACTCCCCCCGCCGCCTGCTGCAGGATCTGCCGGACCCTCCCCGGCGCCGCGTCCGGAGCGAAGAGCACGGACAGCTCGAGCGTGCCGTCGGAGTTGAGCACGTAGTTCCGCGGCTCCTCGTCCATCGGCGTCACCAGGTAGGGCCGGTAGTTGCCCTCGAGGATCTCGGGATCGACCTTGTCCTCGGGCTCGAGCGGGGTGAGCTGGCGCAGGAGGTCGGCGACCAGCGGAGCCCGCAGGTCGATTCCCTTGCGCACGAAGCCGAAGGCGTGCCCTCCGGGCAGGAAGCTCTGCCGGACCAGGCCCAGGGCCTCGAGCCGGCTCGCTTCCTCGGCGGTCGGCGTCCGGGTGAGCGAGATGATGCCGTGGAGGCCGCGCCCGTCCACGGCCGCCAGACGGCGCATGAACTCGGCCTGGAGCCGCGCGCTCGGCCACAGCTCGCCGCTCGACAGGCTGACCTTCTCGCGCTGGAAGGCGCGGTCGGTCTCGGCGTCGAACGGAACCGTGAGTCGGACCGTCCCGGCGGCGCCGCCCGCTCCCTGCGGGTCGCGGATCACCAGCCGCCACGCCACGCCGCGTGCGATTTCCTCGCGGGTCACCTGATGGGTGAGGACGAGCGGCGACTGGGAGGTCTGCCGAGCGTAGGCGGCCGCGGGGCCGGCCGAGGGTCCCTTGAGCGAGGCCTCGAGGGCCGGAGCGTACGCGGCGCCCTTCTCCCAGCTCACCTCGGCGCGGAGGGTGCCCGGCACGAGAACGCTGAACAGGTGGACCGCCACCGAGTTCTCGCCCGCGATCGCGAACGGGACGGTGTGCTCCCGGTCTCGGTACTCCTCCTGGGCGCCGGCGCGCGGCGCGTGGAGCAGGCCGGCGACGAGGCACAGGGCTACGGTGATGATCGGCTTCCGCAGGGTCGTCGGGCGCATGGTCGCCTCCTCCCGGAGCCCGCGGCCAGGGCCGGGCGCTCCGGAGAGCTCACGTGAAGCGAGTAGGCGAAGGGAACGACGTTTTGCTACACGCTGATCCAAGTTCCGACGATCCTCGGCGGCGAGAGCGGTCTGGCGCGGCGGGCAAAGAAAAAAGGGGGGCCGAAGCCCCCCAGGGAGAGTCGTCGTCGAGCCGTCCGGCTAGAACCGGACGCCGACGCCGAACTGGTACTCGCGCGGAGCGAGGAAGTCGTCGTTGTCCTGCGGCTGGCCGAAGGCGGCGCCGCGGGTGAAGCCGGTCGGCAGGCCGTTGGAGTCGAGCGGGCTCGCCGGATCGACCGCGATCGCGGTGTTCCACTCGATCGCCTTGTCCTCGTCGAGGAGGTTGAACACGTCCGCCTTGACGAAGACCTCGAGACCCCACCGGTTGACCACCGGCAGCGAGTAGAGCAGGCCGAGGTCGAAGTAGGTGGCGCTCGCGAACTCCCCCGCGCCCCGCTCGCCGAAGAAGACGGTCTGCGTCGAACCCGGCAGGCTGTCGTAGGCCTCGAGGATCTGCTGCTGCGTGGTGGTGAAGCCGCGCGGGAGCACGCCCTGCAGGCTGTAGGTGGTCCCCGAGTCGTAGTTGGCGAGCAGCGTGGTGGCCAGCGCGCCGGCGCGCCCGAGGTCGAAGTTGTAGGTCGACCAGAGCCGGATCTTGTGCTCCTGGAAGTCGTTCAGGCGCCCGGTCGGGAAGTGCCGGTCGGACACGAAGTAGCCCGGGAAGTCGCCGAGGAACGACGAGATGCCCGGCTGGTTGGTGTTCTCGCCCTCGAAGTTGCCGTCGTTCTCGAGCTGCCAGGTCCAGTGGCCGTTGACGTCCCAGCGGTCGCCGAGCACGTAGCGGCCGATGAGCTGGATCGCCTGGTACTCGCGGCTCGGGATGTCGGAGTTGTCGAACACCTCGTTGTTGGCGAGCCCGACCTCGACCCCCTCGACGACCACGAACGTGACGCCGGTGTCGCCCGGCCCGAGGCACGGCACCCCGGCCGCCGCGGTGCAGGTGAAGTCCTCGACGAAGTCCTCGTACTCGCGGTCGGTGTAGATCGCCTTCAGGTAGCCGCCGCGCGCCAGCTCCATGCCGGCGGCGAGCGTGTACTCGGTGACCACCGGCGACTGGATGTCGTCGGCCATGATGATGTTCGCGGTGCCGTCGTTGGCGTCGAACGGCACGTAGTTGGCGAGGTCGAACGCGTCCGCGCAGTCGAAGCCGATGCACTGCGGGCCGACGTAGTCCAGGAACACGCCGCGCGGCACGCCGACCGTCGTGTTCTCGGCGAACTGGGCCTCCGAGTACTTCCCCGAGTACTGCGCGTAGGTGGCGTCGAAGCGGTACCTGCCGTCGCCGCGCACGTCGTAGGAAGCGCCCAGACGGGGCACGAAGCGGGAGGTGTCGACGGTCACGATGCCGCCGGTGGCGTCGCCCTGGACCTCCTCGTAGCGGGCGCCGAGGTTGAACGACCACTTGTCGTTGAGGCGCCAGCGGTCGTTGACGAAGACCGACCGGGTCTGGAGGTCGATCTTCGCGCCGCGGGTCGGGATCCACAGCTCGACGTAGGTGACGCCGGGGACGAAGACCGGGATGAGGTCGCCGGCGGCGTCGACGATGTAGTCGCCGTCGGCGTCGATCAGCGCCACGGTGTCCCACACGAAGTTGGTCGGACTCTGCGAGTTGCCGCCGACGAGGGTCGACGTGAAGTCCTCGACGCCGACCTTGAGGTCGTGCGAGCCGAAGCCCGCGGTGTCGGCGAACCACGACCCCGCGCCGTAGATCTGCTCGTTGTCGCGATCCTCGGGATCGGTGCCGTCGAAGTACGGCGCGTGGAAGTGCACGTCCGGCGTGTTGATCCGCCGGCCGTCCGGGGTCAGGCCCTGGATCGCGAAGAACGGCGACGACTCGACCAGGCCCTCGTCGCCGTGGCTGTTGCGGAAGCCGAAGTGCTTCTCCGACCACTGCGCCTCGGCGAACAGCGAGTTGGTGAGCGCGCCGTTGTAGCGCCCGACGCGCAGCCAGTTCGGGTCGCGCCGCGTGCGCACGGTGTTGAGCGTGGCGCTGAAGCTGAAGCTCGGGCGCACGCCCTCGGCGTCGCGGTCGGTGTACTGCCCCTGCACCTGGTGGCGGTTGCCGATGTTCCAGGTGCCCTTCAGCTCGTAGCGCTCCTCGGCGACGCTCTCGACCACCGGGATGCCGGTCTGCGAGAGCGTGTCCTGCTCGGAGGTCTCCTCGTCGCGGCCGGCGCCGAAGAACCAGACCTTGTCCTTCAGCACGTAGCCGCCGAGGGTCGCGGAATAGACCTCGTTGGTGTCGTCGATCAGCTCGGTGTCGTTGTCCTTCTCGATCGGCGTCTTCTCGCGCCAGTCCTCGTTGCTGAGGTCGGCGCGGAGGGAGCCCGAGAACTCGTTGCCGCCCGACTTGGTGACGATGTTGACGACGCCGCCCGAGAAGCGGCCGTACTCGGCCGAGATCCCCGAGGTCAGCACCTGGGTGTCGGCGATCGCGTCCTCGATGTAGACGAAGTTCACGTCGCCGAAGATGTTGTCGTTGGCGTCGACGCCGTCGATCAGGAAAATGTTGTCATAGGCGAACGCGCCCGAGATCGTCACCTGACCGGCGTTCGGCGTGTTGTCGGTGAGGCCGGGGGCGAGCGTCGCGATCGCGTCCGGCGTGCGCGCGATCGGCAGCTTGTTGACCTGGTCGGCGGTGTAGGTGGTCGAGACCTCCGAGCTGGCGAGCACCGACGCGCGCTCGCCGGTCACCTCGATGGTCTCCCCCTCGACCACCCGGAGCTCCATCGTGACGTCGACCGGCGTGACCTGGCCGAGGCTGACCGTCGCCGGGCTCTGGTGGGGGTTGAGCCCCTCGAGCTCGAAGACGACCACGTATTCGCCCGGCAGCAGGTTGCGCAGGATGTACTCGCCGGTGGCGGTGGTGAACGCGGTGCGCTCTCCGGGCTGGGCCGGCGAGACGGCGGTGACCAGGACGCCGCCGGCCGGCGTGCCGTCCGGGAGCGTGACCGTGCCGCGGATGGTGCCGTACTGCGTGCCCTGCGCGAACGCCGGGGCGGCCGCCG
The DNA here is from genome assembly GCA_964573125.1 of uncultured Thermoanaerobaculia bacterium. Taxonomy (GTDB): domain Bacteria; phylum Acidobacteriota; class Thermoanaerobaculia; order Multivoradales; family JBCCEF01; genus CAVSQV01. The sequence goes on along the minus strand of CAZNIX010000178.1, from coordinate 648 downwards.
CCACGGCGAGGACGAGCACGAGCACGGCCTTGGTGGTGAGTCGAAACACCTCGGGTCGAAACACCTGGAAGCCTCCTTTCGGTTCGGCTCCGGTCGGTGCGCCGCCACACTTCGCGGCGGGTCACCTCCTCCGAGCCGCCGGCCCTTGGGAGCAGGAGGGGTGCCGGGGCGCCGAGGCCGTGCGCCGGGCGCGGGCGCGGTCCACCTAAAGGCAACCGCTGGAACCAGTTAGGCAGAGGATCGAAGAGCGCCGCGGGAGCCGCGGGTCGGCTTCCGCGGGCTTCCCGGCATCCAAGGAACCGGAATCGGGCGATTCAGGAGACCGGTCGAAACCGACTCGGCAAGAGACGTGCCAGGAGCGCGCCGACGCCATCGGCTACGATGGTCCGCCCAGCGGTGATCGCATGCCCGGGAAGCCGCTCTCCCTCGACGACGAGATCCGCGGCCTCTATCACGGGGCGCCGGCCGAGTTCGTCGCCGCCCGGCAGGCGCTGGCCAAGCGGCTGCGCCAGGCCGGCGACCCGCGCCAGGGCGAGGTGCGGGAGCTGCGCAAGCCCGGGCTCTCGGCGTCGGCGGTCAACCGGCTGTTCGCGCGCGAGCCGCGGGCGATGGCGGCGCTGGTCGGCGCCGGCGAGCGGGCGCGCGCCG